>CAZSZS010000054.1:0-10362 GCA_964611275.1 uncultured Eubacteriales bacterium | reverse complement strand
TTTTAAAAATAGTTTTGTTACTATGAGGAATTTAATACGGTGTCCCTCTTTTTGCAACTCTAGGTATCCATTATTGTGATGAACCTACCCTTTGAAAATGAGCTCTAAGGCCAAAAAATACCCCTTTAAAGAGGTTATCTTATTGATATTAATATAGTTGCTGCGGTCCGACCCCCTATTCCCGACCCCCTATTCCCCTATTCCACCTTCTTTCCCAGGTTGACACTGTACGCTTAATACCTATATTATAAAAGAGACAAATGCGTGGAGGGTAATTGTTTGATGGAATAAAGGGAATGCGTCAGTCACTAAAAACCAGGTTTCCTGTATTTTTGACTGCACGCTCTGCCTCACGCAGCACAGCAGAGAACTCATAAGGTATTTAAATGAAAATCTTAATTGTCGATGACAATAAAGATAGCCGCTACCTTCTGGAATCCATGCTGAAAGGCAATGATTTTACTGCTGTTTCAGCAGTGAATGGTGCGGAGGCGCTGGAAAAACTGCAGGCGCAAAAATTCGGCCTGATCATCTCCGACATCCTCATGCCTGTGATGGACGGATATCAGCTCTGCCGCGAATGCAAAAAGGATGAGAAACTTAAGAAGATCCCTTTTATTTTTTATACGGCCACCTATACGGACCCCAAAGACGAAGAATTCGCATTAAAGCTCGGGGGTGACTGCTTCATCCGCAAACCGATCGATCCGGACAGGTTTATTCAAATCATCCGGGAAGTGCTCAGCGATGCGATAAGACAAAAAAAGGAACTAAAAAAACCGCCACTAATAAAGGAACAGGAAGTCTTTAAGCTCTACAGCGAGCGGCTTGTGAAAAAGCTGGAAAAGAAAATGCTCGATCTGGAGAGCTCAGAGAAAAAATACAAAACGCTTATAGAAAGTTTAAACAACAGCGTATTCATCATAAAAGATGGGAAGATCCTCTATGTCAATGCAGAACTGACCCGAAAATCAGGCTATACTAAAAAGCAGTTGATTGGGAAGCCTTTTCTCAATTTTGTCGCCCCTGAAGAACAGGATAAGGTTAAACGCTATTACTTTAACCGGATGTCTGGTAAAAAAGTACCGGATCGTTATGAATCCAAAGCCATCATTAAATCAGGGGAAATCCTCCCTGTCGAAGTCGCTGTAATCCCGATAAAGTATAAAGGCAAACAAGCCGAGCAGGTGATTTTACGGGATATCAGCGCACAAAAAAAAGCAGAGCAGAAAATCAAAAACCTCAACTCTTTGCTGAAATCCGTCCGTGATGTGAACCAGCTCATCACTAAGGAAATTGATCTGCAAAAGATCGTTAAGGGAGCGTGTAATAAATTAAAGCAGATACGTGATTATAGGAACATCGAAATCGCGCTTCTCGATGATGCAGCAGGAATCACAAAGCCTGCAGGAAGTTCAGGTGTTTATTCTTCTAGAAAGTGGGAGATCTCTCTTAACGGCAAAGGCAATGCTCCGAAATGCATCAAAGACTGTTTCCAAAGAAATGAAACCATTTCCATAGATAATCCTAAAAAATACTGCAAAGGCTGCCAGTACTTTGAAGAGGACATCCAACATGAAAACATTATTATTCCGATTTTTCAACAGGAGCGAGTAGTTGGTTTTCTTTCCGCTGCACTGCTCCCAGAGCATCAAATTTCTTCAGACGAGATCGATTTGCTCGAAGATATAGCCGGTGATATCGGCTTTGCCAGGGAAAAATGTCAAACTGAGGGGAAGCTGTGGGAGACGGAACAGGAGAAGGCACTTATCCTCAGCAGTGTGTCTGAATTCATCGCCTATTTGGATAATGAACTCAGAATCCATTGGACAAACAGAGCAGCGACTGAGTCAGTGGGCCTTTCTCTTGATGAATTGGTGGGGCGGCATTGCTATGAGATCTGGCCTCAACAAAGTGAGCCGTGTATTGGCTGCCCAGTCATGAAAACCATCAAAAGGGGTAAACCCCAGGAGCAAGAGATGACTACTCCCGACGGGAAGGTTTGGTACATCCGAGGCTATCCTGTCCGGGGGAAAAACGGTGATGTCATCGGTGCTGTCGAAATTACGAAGGACATCACAGTGCGCAAGCATCGGGAGAAGGAATATAAACAATTGATTAACGGAATGAACGATACTGTTTTTGTGATCGATTTTGAGGAAAAGTTTGTCGAGGTAAATGATTCAGCCATAAAGAATTTGGGATATACCAGAGAGGAACTACTTACCATGGGACCGGTAGATATCGATCCTTATCTGAACGCAGATGATATTGGAAAACTGATCAAAGGCATGAAATCAGATGAGAAACAGGTCTTTGAAACCGAGCACAGAACTAAGGAAGATAAAATCATCCCTGTGGAGATCAGCTCCAGTCCTATTACCTATAAGGGCAAACCTGCCATTCTAAGTGTAGCCCGCGATATCAATAAAAGAAAGCAGGCGGAAAGAGAAATCTCTGAACAGCGAAAATTCCATCAACTGCGCGCCGATCTCTGGAAAATCGCCAATAAACCTGTGAAAACTGAAACAGAACTAATCGATAAGATCCTGAACCATATCGGCCCGGCCATCGATGTCAGCCGTATCTCATTCCTGCGGTTGGATCCGAAGAAGAGTGCCTATATTTTAGAAAACCAGTGGCATACAAAAGAGGCGGGCCCGTCGAAAAATCAGTCGATCGGCTATCTGAAAGCCAAACTCTTGTTCGGGAAAAAATATGCCGTCCTGCCCAGAGATGCCGTGCCCGGAATCAAACAGTATATTACCAGAAAATTCAACAAAGATAATATATTCACCTATATCGCAATGCCCTACGGCAGACCTGGAAAGCCAGAAGGTTTATTTACCATTTCCGAATGCCGGAAGCCGCGGGAGTGGACTCAGGCGGAAATCGACACGCTGAAGGAAATCGTGAATATCATTGATCTGAAAAGCGATGAGATCAGAGCGCAGCGTGAGATCTACCAAAGTGAGAACCGGCTTAAAGAGGCGCAGGCATTGGGAAAAATCGGCAGCTGGGAGTTCGATGTCGAGAATAATGAAATAATCTGGACTGACGAGACCTACCGGCTCTATGAGCGCAATCCGACACTCGGACCGCCGACATCTGATGAAGAGGCCAAATACTATCCGCCTGAACAAACCAGACGATTACGGGAATACGCCAGAACAGCCATAGAAGACGGAAAAAATGTTGAATACGATCTGGAAGCGCACCTGCCAAGCGGCAGAACCATTTATTTCAGCGCAACCCTGCGGCCTATTAAGGACGAAAAAGGAAAAGTGATCCGCCTGCAGGGAACGGTTCAGGACATCACCAAACGAAAGAAGGCAGAAGGAGAATTAAAACAAAAAGTTGAAGAACTTGAACTGTTTCACCGCTTATCTGTTGGCCGGGAAATTCAAATGATTGAATTAAAGAAAAAAATAAATGAGCTCTCTAAACAGCTCGGGCTTAAACCGCCTTACAAATTATCCTTTATGAAGGAAAATAAAAATACTTAAATGCAATGAGGATGATGAGTGGGTGATATGAAAAAATCAAAAACCAATACCAGGCAACACCTCCTAATTGAGAACAGAGAACTTAAAGCGCGTTTAAAAGAAGCCAAAAAAACTCAAGATTCATTGGAACAGCGTATTGCCAAAAAAGAATCGGAATCATCCCGCATGGTAGAAAAAGAAAAGGAATCCCGGCTGGCAGTATTAAATATGATGGAAGATGCGGTAACAGCAAAAGAGCAAATAGAAAATTCCAATATAGAACTAAAAAAGGAAATAGAGGAGCGCAAACGAGCCGAAAAAGCACTCAGTGAAAGCGAGGAGCAGTTCAGAGGCATTTATGAAAACGCCACAATAGGTATTTACCGCACAACTCCCGGCGGCCGCATTCTTATGGCAAATCCCGCACTGGTGTGCATGCTCGGCTATTCAAGTTTTGAGGAGCTCAAAGAGCGAGACCTCAATAAAAAAGGTTATGAACCGGACTTTCCGCGCTCGGAGTTTCAAAAGCGCATCGAAGACAAAGGAACCGTCATCGGCTTAGAAGCTGCCTGGACAAAAAAGGATGGAACCACAATTTATATCCGTGAAAGCGCCCGTGCTGTTCGAGACGGGACAGGAAAGGTCCTTTATTACGAGGGCACCGTCGAAGACATCACCAAACACAAAAAGGCGGAGCGACAGATCCAGAAAGATTTAAAGGAAAAAACGATTCTGCTGACTGAAATCCATCACCGGGTGAAAAACAGCCTTCAACTCGTTTCCAGTTTACTGCGTTTGCAATCATTAAAAATCCCAGATGGCCAAACTCTCGACCTCTTTGACCAAAGCAGAAACCGCATCTTTATAATGGCAGCGGTATATGAAAAACTATACCGCACCAAAAGTTTTTCCAGTATCGATTACAAAGAATATCTGGAAGATGTCCTGAACAATATCTATCAGGCATCCGGCCTGAGCGAGCGGGTCAGCCTAAAACTGGACGTTCAAAATTTGGTGCTCGGCTTGGATGACGCTATCCCGACATCGCTTATCATCAACGAGTTGTTTTCCAACTCGATCAAACATGCCTTTCCAGGAAAGAGAAAAGGAAGGATAGAAATAACATTTGACAAGTTAGATGGGGAGACTTATCAACTCATCTATCGGGATAATGGCGTCGGACTGCCTGCTGGTATTGATTTTAACAGTACAGAAATGTTGGGATTGAATTTAATAAAAAACCTTGCTCATCAAATTGAAGGAACGGCGACATTGGAACAGAACCACTGGACAACTTTCAAGATAATCTTTAAGGGATATGAATATGCCGAAAAGAAACATTCTCCTAGCAGAGGATGAATACATTACTGCGCTGGATCTAAAAACTCTATTAACATCTCAATATCCTTATAATATTGAGATCGTTTCCAGCGGCGAACAAGTTGTAAAAAGGGCTTTGATAAAAAATTTCGATCTGATCCTCATGGACATCAAGTTAAAAGGAAGATTAGACGGCATTGATGCGGCAAGGATGATCCGTAAGGAAAAGGATATCCCAATTGTCTATCTAAGCGGCAATTCAGATTTATTGGAATCTGCCCGACTGAGAAAAACAAAGCATGAAGGCACGCTAAGCAAACCGATCAGTGAATATGAATTAATAGAAATCGTCAATAAAATATTTTCAAAGAGCGGCAAGTAATAAAAGGCCTAATAGACTTTTTTTATGAGGAGGCCCTCTATAAAATCCGTCCCCATATACCCGATCCCGATCAGAGTCAGTATGAATTGACCGGTGATCGCCTGACCCATGTAATTGACAATGCCCAGAACTCCGGCTGCGATCCCCACAATAAAAGCAATGAGAAAGCTGGTCCACATCTTTGTTTTATCAAAAAGCTCTTTAAGGGACTTTCCCTTTTGGACGGCCTCGTCATGTTTCTTCTTTAGGCCCACGACCACTCTGAGGCACTGGCCCACAGCGCCGAGCAGACCTCCCAGGAGCAGGTATCCTATAACTGTCCATACATCCATTTGCGCCCTCCTTTCGGAATAATCATATGGAATTGACAAGAAAAATCAACTTCTGTAGATATTTTTTCTATGATTTACAGCCAGGATAAGGAGTTCCTCTTTTTCATAATCCAGAACAAAAATAACCCGGTAATCCCCGACCCTATATCGAAAAAGGCCCTGGAATCTTCCTTTAAGGGATTTGCTGAGCTTTATGGGCTTTTTGATGAGGTGATTCTTTACCTTGTCTATAATTCTCCGGGAAGTTTTTTTATCCAGTCTTTTTAGATCTTTAACTGCCTTCTCATGCCATCTGATTTCAAAGCTTGAGCTCATCCTCGACTTCCTTTGTGCTCAAGTACCGGGCGTTTTTTTCGTTCAGCCTCTCAAGCGCTGTGGTCCCATCCTCAAAATCCTCAAGATAGAGTTCGATCATTTCTCTGATGTATGAGCTTTTGGTTCTCCTTGCTTTTCTTGCGAGGTTGTCGAGCCGGTGGTAGGTATTTTTATCCACTCTGACTGTGATGACAGACATATCAGTCTCCTTGTTTTTGTATCTTATGTATTATTTGTATTACATATACTACATATCTCCCCATTTTTCAAGAACTAAATATACAGCGGTATTATTAAAAGCGGCATTTGCGGCATTTGAATATAAATGGACGATGATTTATTCAGAAAATTCTCATAAGTTCTTCCATATGATCCGGTACTTCTTTACTAAATGGCCGCCCTCTGAATCCTCATCCACCATATAAAGGCTGTCATGTCAACAATAGGATCCCGCTTTTTTCGTTGACTTTTCTCATCTTCCCTGATATTTTTTATCAGATGAGGAACAGGGGAAAAAGTGCCTGTTAAATGCCCGAAATGCCAGACAGAAAATGACGGGGATTCCCGTTTCTGTAAAGACTGCGGGGCGCCGCTTCCTCAGGCGCAAGATTCTGTTCTCACCAAAACCATAGAATCCCCCAAAGAAGAACTCACCACTGGCTCCACCTTTGCCGGCCGGTACCAGATCATCGAGGAGCTGGGCAAAGGCGGCATGGGCCGCGTCTATAAAGTCCTGGATATTGAAACCAATGAAAAAATCGCGCTTAAGCTTATCAAACCAGAGATCGCCTCGGATAAGAAGACAGTCGAGCGCTTCCGCAACGAACTGACCACAGCCCGCAAGATCGTTCACAAGAATGTGTGCCGGATGTTTGACCTAGGCAGAGACAAAGGCAGCTACTACATCACAATGGAGTATATCTCAGGCCAGGACCTTAAAGCCCTAGTCCGCCAGACCGGTCAGCTCACTGTGGGCAAATCCATCTCTATCAGCAAGCAGATCTGCAGCGGTTTGGCTGAAGCCCACAGCCTGGGTGTGGTGCACCGGGATTTGAAACCCAACAACATCATGATCGATAGGGGGGGAAACGCTAAGATCATGGACTTTGGGATTGCCCGGGCTGTGAAAGGAAAAAGCATCACAGATGCAGGGGTTATGATCGGGACGCCTGAATACATGTCACCGGAACAGGTGGAAGCCAAAGAGGTGGACCAGCGGTCTGATATTTATTCGCTGGGCATCATCCTGTATGAGATGGTTACAGGACAGCTTCCTTTTGAGGCAGACACCCCTTTTGCCGTGGGAGTCAAGCATAAAAGTGAACCCCCCAAGCCCCCCAAGGAATTCAACCCTCAGATCCCTGATGACCTCAACCGGGTGATTTTAAAGTGTTTAGCCAAAGAAAAACAAGGCCGGTATCAGAGCGCCAAAGAACTGCGCTCCGAGCTGGAAAATATTGAAAAGGGAATTCCCACAACAGACAGAGTTTCCCCCAAAAAAAAGCCGCTCACCTCACGCGAGATCACAGTGACATTTGGCTTGAAAAAACTCTTTGTGCCTGTCCTGGCTGTCCTGGTGCTTGTGGCTGCCGCTGTCATCATCTGGCAGGTCCTTCCCGGGAAAAAAGCCTTCCAGGCCCCTGTCATCGAAAACTCGGTGGCTGTCATCAGCTTCGAAAACTTAACCGGAGAGGAAAAGTATGACACTTACCGAAGGTCCATTCCTAACCTCCTGATCACAAATCTCGAGAATGCGGGTTTTTCCTATGTGGTCAGCTGGGAGAGAATGCAGGACCTTCTCAAACAGACCGGCAGGAAAGAGACAGATATTATTGAGAGTGACGCCGGATTTGAAATCTGCCGCCGTGAAGGCGTGGAAGCCCTTGTCACAGGGAGTATCAACAAAGCCGGCGATATGTTCGCCATAGAACTGAGGATCCTGGATGTGAGGACCAAAAGACACATCAAAACCGCCACGTCGCGGGGAATCGGAGAACAGAGCATCATTGAAAGTCAGATCGACGAGCTGAGCAGAGACATTGTCCAGGGAATGGGAATTGCCCAAAACAAAGTCGATAAATCCGAACTCCAGATCGCCGAATACACGACAGATTCGATCGAGGCTTATAACTATTACCTCAAAGGAGTTGAAGAACTTTTTCAAGTCTATCTAGATGAAGCACAGAAGCATCTAGAAAAAGCCGTTGAGATCGACCCCACCTTTGCCTCAGCCTACCGCATCCTTGCGATAGTGTATAATCAGGCCGAAAACCCCAAAGCAAGGGATGACGCCATCAAAAAAGCCAAAGCCTATTCTGATAAGGCGACAGAAAAAGAGAGGCTGTTCATTGAAGGCACTTATGCCGCTTTCATTGATATGGATATGGACCAAAGCAGGAAGACCTTGGAACGCATAATCGAGAAATATCCCAAAGAGAAGCGCGCCTATTTTTGGACCGGTGTTACTTATTATTTGAGCGGTCATGCAGATGAAGCCATCGAGCCGTTCACAAGAGCACTGGAACTGGACCCTGATTATGGGCAGGTTTTGAATATGATCGCTTATACTTATGCAGATCAGGAAGAATACAGTAAGGCCATTGCTTCTTTTGAAAAATATGCTTCTTTGTATCCCGATCAGGCCAATCCGCTTGACTCCATGGGAGAGCTGTATTTCATCATGGGGCGGCTGGATGATTCCATCGAGAAATACAAAGAGGCGTTGAGGATCAAACCTGATTTCGGATCTGACTTGATGCTTTCCTATATATACGCATTGAAAGAGGACTATCCAGAGGCCATGAATTGGATCGACAGATACATATCCATGGTTCCATCTCCGGGACGAAAAGCCGGGGGTTATCTTTGGAGGGGATTTTATCATTACTGGCTTGGAAATTCACAGGATTGTCTCAACGAGTTACTAACGGCCTGGGATCGAGCGGAACAAATCGAAAACGAATCTTTGAAAGCAGCGATTGAGGCTGTTAGAGGATATGTTTATTATGATAGAGGGGACTTTGAGCGAAGCAGAGAATCTTTCCAGAGATGGTATGACGCCACGGCAGAACAACTGCCCTCATTCCAAAAATCATTAGAAGCTTTGTACATCCTTAACCTCGGCTTTGTGGACGTAAAACAAGGGCACATTGATCCAGCCCGGTCCAAAGTCAAACATGCCGAATCAGCTCTGTCTGACTTCAAATTAGATAATCCGGAAAACTTCAAATACCGGATTGACTTACTCAAAGGAGAGATCTGGCTTGCTGAGGGCTCAGCGCACCAGGTTATAGCGAACGCAGAAAAAATTGAGGGCCCGCTTTTTCACAGTCTTGACATGTGGTCCGGAGAATCTATTTTATATAATCAGCCTTCCCTAAAGGACGTGTTGGCCAGGGCATATATTAAGAACGGCGAGCTGGAAAAGGCCATCGCTGAATATGAAAGATTAATCACTTTCAATCCGCAGCAGAAAGGAAGATATCTCGTTCATCCTGTGTACCATTACAGGCTGGGTGTGCTTTATGAGGAAAAGGGATGGGAAGGCAAAGCCATAGAGGAATATGAAAAATTTCTCGAGCTCTGGAAGGATGCGAATCCAGGGATATCTGAAGTTGAAAACGCCAGAAAGAGACTGGCAGAGCTGAGAAGACAGTGAAGGGAACAAGGATGAGATCGCTTCGCTTCGCTCGCAATGACCGCCACCATTTTTCGTTGACTTTTGGCGGATTCCCTGATATTTTTTGTTAGCTCTAAATGGGGTCGGACCATGGTATGTTATTTATTATAAATAAATTAGAAAGAAATGAGCGCCTTTTTACTCTCTTAAACAGGCCATTTTGGCCCCAGGTTCATCACAATAATGGATACCTGGTGGCATGTAGGTTGTATATTTTCAGTTTGACTTTTTGGGGATTCCCTGATATTTTTTTGTCAAACAGAGGACAGGGGAACATTGGCTGTTACATGCCCGAAATGCCAGACCGAAAATCCTGAGGACTCCCGTTTCTGTAAAGACTGCGGGGCGCCACTTCCCTGGGCTCAAGACGCAGTCCCCACCAAAACCATGGAAACAGCAAAGGAAGAGCTGGCTACAGGTTCCACCTTTGCCAACCGCTACCGGATCATCGAAGAGCTGGGAAAGGGCGGCATGGGAATCGTATACAAAGCCCAAGATTCCCGGCTCAAACGCACTGTAGCTCTTAAGTTTCTTCCTCAAGAATTTGCCCGCGTCTCTCAAGCGAGAGAGCGGTTTATCCTGGAAGCCCAGGCTACAGCCGCATTGGATCATCCTCACATTTGCACTGTCTATGAGATATCCGAGTTTAAAGAAAGAGCGTACATTTCTATGGCCTACATAAAGGGCCAAAATCTGAAGGAAAAGCTCTCATCTGCTCCTTTGAAGTTTGAAGAAGCCCTCAACATTGCAATCCAAGTGGCAGAGGGATTACAGGAAGCTCATGACAAAGGCATTGTTCACCGGGACATCAAACCTTCAAATATTATGTTGACTGAAAAAGGCCAGGTC
>CAZSZS010000053.1:0-31983 GCA_964611275.1 uncultured Eubacteriales bacterium | reverse complement strand
TAAAACCAGAGAAGAACTCCGGTCTCTGGGTTACATAAAATAAGAAGAATGATATCAGGTGTCTTTTCTTGCTGTAATCGTATACAAAGATCCAAAATGACGAATGAGGGGGGTCTTTTTTGGAAAATCTTTTATTTTTTTAAGAACGTCATAGGTCTGTTTTTTGATGAGAAGTGATTTTGGAAGCAGGCTCGTTCCTAAAAATCCTGTTATTAATGTGTTTTCAATTATAAAGCCAAATGATTTAAGGATTTTTTGGATATTAAATGCAGAATATATTTTTTCCTGGCTGTAATCCACTGGCAGATGTGTATCAGGATCTAAAAATTTTTTATGTGTTTTATGAACGATAGAACCTCTTATCTTTATACTTCGAAATAATGCAAGGGGATTTATTTTATTGGGATCTGATATGATTAGTTTTCCGTTGCGGTTTAATTTGTCATATGCTTTTTCTAATAATTCTTCTAAGGGATAAATATGAGAAATTGCCTCCATAGCCCATATAATATCGAACTTACAGGAATTATCTAGAAATCTTAAAATATGAGAATTTATGAAATTCAATTTGATTTTTTTGTTAGATAATGATTGATAAAACTCCATCCTAGATGTTGCAAGGTCAGCTCTTTTTTTTACCAACTCAACTCCTGTAACTTCTTTTCCAAAGAGAGAAAAAAGAATGGCTTCTGTGCCATATCCGCATCCCGCATCTAATATTTTGATGTTTTCAGGGCTGTTTCTTAATTCATATAATAGAGGTCCCAGTCTTTGCGCATAACCAATCACTCCGGCATGTATAAGATTTAAATCTTTGTCAAAGAGATTTGATAGATATGATTGAATAGACTTATAATCAAGTCCTTTTGATTTCCGGAAAAAAAGTTCATCCTTAAGAAGTTTACAGAAATCCATAACAGTCTTATCAGGGGAGGATTCTGCAAACCGAAGATTTTTTATCAATTTATACTGATTTAAAATTTTGTTAGGCATCCTTTGAAACATAAGATAATACTGACCGATATTTTGAAGAGGGGTCTATCGGAATAGAATCGACTTTACAGATTTCTATTTCTATCTTATCCATGACTAGTTTCTTTAAATTGTTTTCAATTGTTTTTTGAGTATGAGTGCCAAAATCAGCTCCAGGTTCTATTTCGACCTTAATTTTTGTGACTTTCTCTTGAATAATTCTCCACCTCTTAATTCCAGGGACATGAACTATACAATGATAGAGAGGATGAGATGGAATTCTCCTACCATCTTCTAAAACTATAAAGTCGTCAGCCCTTCCTTTTATTTGTTCTAGAAGAGGGAATCCTCTTCCACAGGTTACTTTTTTCTCTGCTAGAGTCACTATATCTTTTTGTTGGTAGCGGATAAACGGCATTGCATATGAATGGAGATTAGTGATTACTACTTCACCTTGTTCTCCAGGATTAACTTGTTTATCATTATCTAATACTTCAATAATTAGAGTATCTGAGTTGATATGGTAACCGCCACATTTTTCGCATTCCCAGGCAATACATCCAGCTTCATCAGAACCGTAAAAGTCCTTAATAGGTGCTTGAAACACCTCTTCTAAATGTTTGCGGGAATAGCTGTCAAGTATTGCAGAACTATGAAATATTGCTTTTGGATTTATATTTTTAACCTGGTATTTTTGAATAGCCTCCTCTAATAATTTAAATGTCATTATATATCCTACTAAGATTTGGGGGTTCTGTTTTTGAATTTCTGTGATCCAAAGCTCGGGTTTGTCCCAGGTGGAAATCTCTTTTCTTCTCCAAAGAGCAAAATGTTCATACCACGACTTTTTAGCCTTGACCTTCTGTTGTCCAATAAAGGCAACCATTTTATACCAAGGTTTCATTCCGCATGCAAGAAAAGCTCTAGCCCAAGTTAAGTTCATTAAAGTTGAATCTTGATATGTAAAAAACATCTTTAAAGGGATGCCTGTGGTTCCACTGGTATATAAAGATTTACATCTTTTTACATCAATATCTCTTGCAGTTTTTTCTCTTAGAGAGAGTTCATGTAGTTGTTTTTTTGAAGTCAAGGGAAGTATTTGCAAATCCTCAAATTTTCTTATGTCTTTAGGTTTGATTTTTAAAGAATCAAAAAGTTCTCGGTAATAAGGAACCTTTTCATAAGCATGACGAATCAACTTTTTCAGTTTTATGGTCTGGATTTCTCTTAATTGTTCAGGAGTTTTCCATTGATTCATATAGAGTTTGTATAAATCATATAAATGGTAAATGCGCATTTTTTCTATCTCCTCATAGAATTAGGCGCAGGAACTCAAATCGGTTCTATCTTTTTTACAGACTGCCCCATACATTTGAGTGTTTTGATAATATTCAATAACAAGAGGTATCAATCCATGGTGTTCAAGTGTCTCTTTAAATTGATTTACTGAGGGGGGTTTGTACGAAGTCAAACAAAGTATCTTTTTTTTATCAGGAGTTTCAAAGTAGACTTCTACCCGATGAGTTTCCTCATTGAACTTAGCAGGTAAAAAAACTCCCTTGGTAATGCCTGCTTTTCTCAAACCAACTTTAAACAAATCTATAGAAGCTCTTAAGTTATAAGTTGCAAGCATTTTTTTTCTTTGGGATTTTCTATCTCCTTCTAAGGAAATAAGAACAAGATCGTTTTTATCTAATGCATCAGCAATATATCTAAAAATCTTAAAATTGGAAAGAAGAGTACCTTCTCCTGTAAATAATAAAAGGTTGACTGGATTTCCATTCATTTTTGCTTTTTTGCAGATTTTTAACAAATTTCCTTTCTTCTCAACATCACTTAATATGAAAGATACCTGGTTAATCTTTTTTAATATGTTTTTTTGATATCGAATGGTATTTTGAATCATTTCAAAACTGATATCTACACCCAAATAGGAATGTTTCTGGAAATCAAAAACAGAAGAAATGGCAGGGAGCTCTATTCCATTTCCAATGCCTATATGAATTATGTTTATTGGGTTTTTTAAAACAGGAACTCTTGAAAGCGCCTGAATTAATCCAGCGTATTCTCTTTCTCCAAGTTCAAACTCAACATTATGGTGTTGCCCGCCTTTGCCTCTTAATTTATCCCAATTATCTGCTCCTTTTTCGAGATAACAGAATTTTAAAGGGATATATTTATATTTGAGAGCTTTCATTATTTCGTTATTAGAGTAGCGTTTACCAACTTTCTCAATTGCATATTCAGTTTTAGACATTTTATGAGACTTGGGTATTATTTTAGAAAGAATCATTCATATATCATCTGGGTAATATTTTTCAATTTTAATGTCTTTAGTACACTAAGTAAAAACTTAGGAATATAATAATCCAAAGGAAAACTAAAGTATCTTTTTTCCCATCTTTTTTTGGCTATAAATTTCAAGAAATTAATAAAAACAGGAAATTTTAGGCGACTTTTTTCTTTTCTCAGCGCAAGAATCCTGTAATATCCAGCAAACTTCATTTTCTTAGTAATAAAAGGAGTTGATGGTTGTGATGGCCCCCATTGGACTAAGTCCCAAGTTTCAATTTTTTGAGGAGGGAAAAATCCTTTTTTTACAGCTATATCAAAGAGAGGTGTTCCTGGGTAAGGAAAATAATAGCTTGGACCATTAACAATGTTTCCAGCTTTTTCTAATTTATCCATGAGATCAAAAGTCTTCATGACGTCAGATTCTGATTCACCAGGGATTCCTACCATGAAATTAGTTATAGGATTTATATTAAATTTTCTACATAACTCAACTGTTTTATATATATCTTCAATTGTTATATCTTTTTGCATTATATCTAAGACTCTTTGTGAGCCAGATTCAGCGCCGATTCTTAATTCTATACAGTTGTGTTTACTGAGTTCTTGAACAAAATCTTCTCCCCATTGAGCTACATAATTAGCTCTGATGCTTACACTGAAGGGAATATTGCTATTTCTAATAATTTCAAGAGCTCTTTTTTTATCAGTAAAAAAATTATCATCTTCAAAAACTAATGCTGAAATATTGTGGTTTTTCTTCAATTTATTGATATCTTGAATGACTTTCTGAGCTGAATGGGCACGAAAATTCCTTTTGTTAACAAATTGGTTATAACAAAAAGTACATCTCCAGGGGCATCCTCTACTGGTTATAATAGCAGCAATTTTATCTCCAGGGAGCTTAGATCCAAACTCTGAATAAAAAAACCTCCTATTGTAAAAATATTTTTCGATATCTATATAATGCCATGCTGGAAAATAATTATCTAAGTTTGTAATAAAGGGTCTTGAGGGATTGATTTTAATGTTTCCGTTTTCTTTGTATCCAATTCCTTTTATGCTTGATAAATCATAAAGGCTAAAACCCTTATCAGCTAACATTTTGGCTAGTTCTACAACTGTAACTTCTCCCTCTCCTCTTACTATAAGGTCGATATTTTCATTCTTTAAGGTTTGTTCAGGGAGCATTGTTGGATGAAGTCCTCCCCAAACAACGGGGATATTAGATTTTTTTTTTAGCATTTGAGATGCATATAAAGAGGGGATTAACGAAGGTCCAGTCAATGATGAAAATCCAACAAATAAAGGTCGATTTTTAAGAATATCCTCTACAATGAGCTGTATGTTTTTCTGGGTCCCCTTTTTATGATAAAGCTTGACTTTGAAATTTTCTTTTTCAAGGGCTGAAGCTAAGTATAAAATACCAAATGGCGGGGCGATTTTATAACTTTGGTATTCCGGCTCTAGTTTTACAAGAAAAATATCAACCATTTTATTGTAAAAAGATTTAAATTATTCTTTGAAAATCTAATAGTGTTTGACTATTCCAATTAAAAATAGCTTTATAGCCGGCATCTTCCAAAGCATTTACACTTTTAAGAAGATTCTGTTTGAACACAGGAAATTGAGCCTTTTCTTTAGAAAGTTTATGATAACCTCCGGGGGAAGTACAGCTCGTTAAAGTAAGTATGACCCCACCTCCATAATTTGTGATTAATTTTTTATTCGACATGAATGATTCTCTTGTTTGGAGCCATAAGATTCCATCAAAAAGAATTCGGTCTAAAGCTATATTCAATTCATAATCTTCATCCGAAACCAAATATGAACTCACTGATTTGGATTTCCTTATTGAACCTTTTAACCGAGGTGTCCCAATAATTGAAAATCCTCGCCCATTTGTTGTTTTTAAATATTTATCAAACAGATAAAGGATGGCTTCCTCTTCTCTCCAGTTATACAATCCTTTTAAAAATGCCCCGGCAATATGTTCGATTCCAGCCTCAATGGCTTTATCAAATGAGTCAAGACGAAAAGTTTGGTTTGCTTTGGGGCCTTTAGCATAATGAAGTTTTGAATACTGGTTTGGATTAAAAGTTTCCATCCAGCTTAAATAACAATCTAGTCCAGCTGATTTGAGTTTTTTGAAGCCATTTACATCAACAGGAGGAATATTGCTGGTTAACATTCCATCACCTTTTTCTCCTAGTCTTTTTTTGGCAATGTCGAAATATCTAACAGCTTTATCAATGTTATACAACTGGTTATTAAAATCAAAAGAAGCATTTTTTATATATAGTCCAGGATCCTGACTGCTGACCAGCTCAATACTGCTATAACCCATATTTAAAAGGGAGTTGAATTCATCCAAAAATTCGTCATATGAAAGCCGGATTCCTTTAATAGAAGAAAAATCACAGTAAAGACATTTGTTCTCGCATATGCTTGAAAAGTACAAAGGGGGTAAAAGCAGGATTTCTTGGTCATGGGGTCTTTTGTAGTTAGCTGAAAGATCTAGAATAAGTTTTTTGTTTTCTTTAATAAAAGTACTGTTCATCAGTTCAATTATTTCATCTAGCTCTAGAGTTTCGCCCTTTATACACTTTTCTAATAAAAACAATAAGTCTTTTTGACAGATTGATTTTGAATTCCCGATTTTTTTAACTTGATTTAATAGTTCACCTAATTTTTGACTGAACATTTGTTTTAAATTGACTCCTCAATTTGATTCATCTCATTCAAATCTCAATCTTATTTTTTCCGTTTACTGTCCTCAATTTAATTTCACTTTTTTCGAATAGTAAATGGCCATGATTATTGTCGTAATAATATATAAAATAGACTTGAGGGTCAATCCAATTCTAATTTAATAATCTTAAGATACCTCTTCTTATTATCGCTTTATTACTTATCTTTCTATTATTCAAGATTTTAAAGGTGAGATTTAAATGATATATTCCTTTACACATTGTTTTTTCATAAATAAAATGGATTTTTAAGGAGGAAATCATGTTCGTAAAACAAAAATCAATCAAATCAGCCTTATTTGTTTTAACAGCGGTTTTTTTAATCTTCTCTCCGGTCCGGTCTTTCCAACAGGCCGTCAATGAAGAATACACGAAAAAGATAAAAGAATATACAACAGAGGATTTTTTTCTGACCGAACTTGTCGATCACCTTCCGGCCTCGGATTCTGTTCCCACACCAAAAGATATACTGGGAGTTATAGCCGGAGCCCCGGATGTGCTTCATTACATGGGGGAAATAGAAAAATATTTAAAAGCGCTGGCTGAAGCCACTCCGAGGATGATTGTTTTTTCAATAGGCGAGTCTGACGAAGGAAAGAACCAGCCCACAGCCGCTCTGTCATCAGAGAAAAACATAATAAGGATAGAAAGACTAAAAGAGATATTAACCAAGCTTGCAGACCCGAGAAATCTCAATGATTCTGAAGCTCAAGCTTTGTTGAACGAGGGGATTCCTGTTTACTGGATAACCGGCGGACTGCATTCCACTGAATGCGGGTCTCCGGAGATGTTGATGGAGCTGGCTTACAGAATAGCAGTGGATGAGTCAGATTTTTATCAAAAAATAAGGGATAATCTCATAGTCCTTATAACCCCGGTTCTGGAAGTGGATGGCAGGGACAGGTACGTTGATACCTATATGTATAAAAAAGAACACGATGATAAAAAGACGATCCCTCTTGTTTACTGGGGCAATTATGTGGCTCATGATAACAACAGGGATAACATCGGCCTGGCTCTCACACTCACTCGAAATCTCTTAAATACGTATTTTGAATGGCATCCATTCATCATGCACGACCTCCATGAATCGGTTCCGTACCTTTACACATCCACAGGAACCGGACCTTATAATGCCTGGCTGGATCCCATAACCATCAATGAATGGCATGAGTTAGCTCATGTGGAAGTATCGGAGATGAACAAACAGGGAGTACCCGGAGTCTGGACACACGGATTTTACAATGGCTGGGCTCCCAGCTATGCCTTTTATATTGCCATGTATCATAATTCCATAGGAAAGTTTTATGAAACATTCGGAGGCACCGGAGCAGATACACTGACCCGCAGGGTCGGAGGGGAATCACAGCGGGCCTGGTACAGACAGAATCCTCCCCTTCCTGTGGTCAAATGGTCTTTCAGAAACAACATCAATCTCCAGCAGAGCGCGCTTCTGTATGCGCTGAAGCATGTGGCAGATAACAACAAGAAATTTCTGAACAACTTCTACTTAAAGAGCAAACGTTCGGTTGCCAAAGCTGTCACAGAAGGACCTGCTGCATGGGTCATTCCTGAGGACGGACGGAGACCATTGGCTGCTGCCGGACTTGTCAATCTGTTGAGGAAACACGGTGTGGAAGTCCACAGAGCTGAAAAAAAGTTCGAGATCGAAAAAGCCGAATATCCCGCACAGAGCTATATAATCAGAATGGACCAGCCCTACAGCCGGTGCGCTGACATGCTTCTGGATACGCAGTACTTCAATCCTGATGATCCGTCTCCCTATGATGATACGGGCTGGACGCTCGGACCTCTTCATAATGTCAAAACAGTACGGATCACCGAACAGGAGATACTGGATATCCCGATGAAGAAAGTCTCAGAAGATGTCCGTATCATGGGAGAGGTCATTGGTAAAAATAGAGCCAAAGCCTATGTTATAAACCATAAGGCTGAAAACGAGCTCATGAAAATGCGCTTTGACCTTAAGGACTTTGAAATACTGGCCGCAGAAAGCCCTTTTAAGGTCAAAGAACAATCGTTCAACAAAGGTAGTTTTATCATTCCTGTGGATGGGAACGACCCAGAGTTTCTTTCTAAGCTGGAGGACTCTGTGGAAAGGCTGGGTCTTAAAACATGGGGAGTCAAAGAAGTGCCTGATGTCAAATGCCATAAGCTGGCTGTTCCCCGCATAGCGATCCTTCATACATGGATATCTACCCAAAACGAAGGGTGGTTCCGCCTTTCTTTTGAGAGGCTCGGTATCCCATATTCGTATATATCGGTTCATGATATAAGGGATACCAAAAATCTGAATGATAAATTCGATGTGATTGTTTTCCCGCCGGTTATGATGGGAAAAGCCCAGAGGCTGGTGAACGGTGTAGGAGGAGAAACGCCTGTACCGTGGAAAGAAATGGAAGAATACCCGAATCTAGGCGGCCCGGATTCCACAGATGATATCCGGGGTGGTATGGGAATAGAAGGGGTGGTTCATCTGAAAAATTTCATTGAAAACGGAGGCCTTTTCATTCCTATCACCAGCAATGCCAGCCTTCCCATTGATTATGGATTAGTGGAAAGTGTGGCCATTGTGCCTGCCAGAAACTTGAAAATGTCCGGTTCTGTGCTGCAGGCCAGGATCACAGATAAAATAAGCCCGGTTACCTACGGCTATGCTGACACATTAGGTGTTTATTTTAACGGGTCACCGGTTCTTGAAACTGGGATCAAAGCTTTTACCAGCGGAGCTGATCTTTCCGCCTTATTCGGCGGAGGAGGAGAGGGAAGAGCCAGCGGAAGGGGAGGATTGGATGACCCGGATGTTATTCAGGGACGTCCCTATGAATGGGGAAAAGCCAAAGGTGCTGCCATGGGCATCCCTCCGGAGTATAAGGATTTGATGGCTCTGTTTATGCCTTCTGACCTTCAAAAGGTTCGGGTCCTTCTTCGTTTCGACAAGAAAGATGACCTCCTGATCAGCGGAATGATGAGAGGCGCCGAGGAACTCCAGAACAAACCTGCTGTTATAGATGTCTCCTTAGGCAAAGGCCATGTGCTTTTCTTTGCTATCAATCCTATGTGGAGACATGAGACCCATGGAAGTTTTTCTCTTCTTTTTAATGCGGCTATGAACTTTGACCATCTTGATGCTGGCAGAGAAAAACCGGATCCTGATAAAGGAGAAGACAACAAGGATAAATAAGATCAGAATCTGGTTCCCAGAGTCAAATACAAAACATCTTGAGCTTTTTTCGGAAACTCGAAGCTCTTGCTTCCCAGTCCGTATGTGAGTTCTGCTGTACCTAGAGGCGTGTAGATCTGTATTCCGATGCCTGTTCCCCACAAAATCTCAGGGGAATATACTTTTTCAGGGAAGCGCTTCTCAACATCAAAAGCTATGTTTGACATATATCTTAAATACACCAGACTGTTAAGTTTATAGCTGTAATCGACCCTGAGTATTTTAATTCTGTTAGCAAAGACCTGGTCGTAGTCCATCCCGATGAATGTCAAAGGTCTTCCTTTATTAAAGTATTTATATAAGGGAAGGGAATCGGAGCTCGCGCCAATAAAGACATAGAACCTCAGGGTATGGTTCTTATAAGTATTGTATATATCAGTGGATAGGCCAAAAAGTTGGTATTCTTTATCTGAGCCGAGTTTTTTCAGGCCCGTCTCATAGACAGCGTTTAGATACATGCCCTTTGAGGGGAGCAGAACACTGTCCAGAGAGTCGATTGTAAAAGAGGCGCATATTTTTCGGAGTGATTCTTTTAACTCCGGAAAATAAAGGTCCCCGATATCAGAGGCGTCTTTTCTCAGCATCATAAATTCCTGATGGATCCCGATTTCCGCATTAATAGTGTTTGAAAGAAGAAACCCGACTCCAAATCCCAAATCCCAACTGCGATTTCTGAAGTTTAGCTGAACATTCCCCATGCCGTCGAATATACGAGTCGGTACATCCTTGTATTCTAAATTAAAATAGGGATAAGCCGGAAGAGAAAGACTGCGTGTGGGATAGTAGAGTAATGAACGAAAGCGGTTCAATCCGATGAATTGGATTTCATTTTCAGAACGGAGTCCGGGAAAAAGAACATTGTTGGCATTAAAAGCAGCCGCACCCACTATCTTATGTCTGTCATCATAGCGTATTCCCAAATGATAAGAGTTCTGTTTCGACTCATTAACAGACAAACAAAGTTCGACTTCATTTTCCGCTAAGGGAATAATTTCATAATGAATATTCGTAAAGTATCCAAGTCCGTAGATTTTCAGTATCTTGTTCTCTATCTCTTTCTCATCGAATACGGTGTTTTTTTTGAGTCCGAATAATCTTTCTATAAAGTGAGCTGAAAGATTTGTATTTCCTTTTATGGATATTTGTTTTATTACGGGATTTTCAGTTTCTTCGAGCGTCACAATGAGTTTGATCTCATCAGAAGAGACCGGAATGATCTTATAACCTAGTTTTTTCAGCTTTAAGTCTTGCTTTACTTCAGGAAATCTTTTTTTCAGCTCCTCAGCTTCAAACGGCCTGCCTTTTTCAATCCCCAGTTTTGATGTGACGACTTTGTACGGGATCGTCTTGAGTCCTTTAATATAAATGCGTTGAATGATGGGATTGTCGATGGAAGTTTCCTTTGTATTCAAATAGTCACTTTCCAGGACATGCCGTTTTTCAAGCATGTCCTTTAATACAGGCCAACTCCTCTCAGCAGCTCTGTCTCCTTCTTTTACAATGTTTTTTAATTTGTCCTTGTAAAGAAAGTCAAACATTGTATAGGCTTTCAAATCAGGTTTTATTACAAAATCAGCCTGAGCTGTATTGACAGAAGAGTGGCTGAGCTCTACGATTTTTATGCTCTGCTGAAGGATATCAAATGCGGAGTTCAACTCCTCTCTTTTTAAAAGGGGTTTGTTTAAATCTACAGCAATAACAATATCAGCTCCCATTTCTCTGGCCACATTGACCGGAAGGTTGTTTAAAA
This sequence comes from uncultured Eubacteriales bacterium, assembly GCA_964611275.1. Lineage (GTDB taxonomy): Bacteria > Acidobacteriota > Aminicenantia > Aminicenantales > Aminicenantaceae > WJMT01. The sequence continues at coordinate 20,975 of CAZSZS010000053.1, read as the reverse complement.
GCCCTCCGTCTATTAAGAGTTGACCCTCCCATTCCACCGGACTGAAAACAGAAGGGATGGACATTGTCGAGCGCATGGCCATGGATAAGGAGCCGCTTCTCAGGATGACTTCCTTACCTGAGATCAAATCAACTGAAACACACCGGAACGGAACAGGAAGTTCATCAAAGTCATTCAGATGTTCATAGGGGATTGTAAGGGAAGAGAAAAAAAGCGAGATTTTCTGACCGTAAATAAGACCGCTTGGAGGAAAGGGCACGATGCCTTCAGCACCAAATTCAACCTGGTATTTTCCGCTCCTTCTTTTCTGTAAAAAAGGCCGGATTGACCTTTTGGGAGTATCTGAAAAAAAAGAGCTCCAATCCATGTTCTCAGCGAGTTCCTGTATTTCAATACCGCTGTAACCTATGGAATAGAGAGCAGCGATAATGCCGCCAATACTTGTTCCCGCAATATAATCGACAGGGATTTGTTGTTCATCCAGCATCTTAAGAATCCCTATATGGGCGAAACCGAGAGCTCCTCCTCCGTCAAGAACTAAGCCTATTTTTGGCCTCTTCTCTGCAAAAAGAGGAGTGTTCAAAAAAAAGACAAGCAAGAGCAAGCAAAGTCCGAGAATTTTCTTTTTTATGCGATGCATGGGAATGAATCCATATCCATTATATTATGTTTTTCTTGTTAAAAAGAAACCGGTCAAAAAAATCAGACGCATATGAATAAACTTTAAGCCAGTTATAGTGGCATAAAAAACCATGGACTTCATCCGGAATGATCAAGGTTTCTACATGAGCTATCCCCAGTTTTCTTAAGCGGTGGACCAAATCGGTTGTCTGTATGAAATCCACATTTCTGTCATCGTCCCCGTGAACGAACAGAACAGGAGATGACCAAAACTCAACATCTGCTACCGGAGAAGACCGAAAAGCTTCGTTCAAAACATTTTCTCCGTAAAGGTCCCATCCGCCTCCATTTCTTCTTCTTCCTCTTAAAGACCAATCATGTACCCCGTGTAGATCGACGCCGGCAGAGAATAAATCAGAATCCCTTGCCAGCCCCATGGCTGTTAAATATCCTCCATAGGAACCTCCCCAGAGACCGATCCTGCGGGGGTCTACATTCGAACATCTTTGCAGGTAAAGGCCTGCAGATACGATATCCTGATACTCAGAAGCCCCTCTGGGCCCCTGTTCAGGTGCGTTTCTGAAGTCATAACCGTATCCGATTCCAGAGCGGTAGTTAACCGAAAGCACAACCGTGCCCCTGCTGGCTAAATACTGGTTCATGGCATAGGCGTTATGATAATATTCTCTCATGTGCCATCCCAGAAGCATCTGCCGGATGGGTCCTCCGTGCATAAAAATCACAGCCGGGTGTTTTTCTCCGAGTTTCGAGTTTTTCGGCACAAATAGCTGGCAGTGGATCATGTAGTTATCGGGAGATTTGATTACCACTTGCTGGGGATTGATCAGTGTTTTGGATGAGAAGATTTCAGAGATGAGATCAGGAGCCAAAAGCCTTGTTTCGTCCTGTTCCTGCTTTTTACAGGCCGGGGCTGCGGGTTGTATTGCAGATGAACAGAAAAAAACCAAGTCTCTGCTTTTAGGAGTAAGAACCGGAGACCATTCGATGCCCTTTCCATTCGTAAGACACTGTGCTTTTCCTCCGGAGACGGAAACAGACCAGATATGACGGCGGTCAGTATCATCTTGATTCGAATTAAAAAGAAGCTGTTTTCTGTCAACAGAAAGGAAGCTGTCTTCCACTTCGAAATCGCCGGGGGTGAGTGAGATGAGTTTGTTCTTTTTTAATGAAAAGGAATAGAGATGCATCCATTTATCATGTTCAGAATAAAAAACCAGATGACCGTCATCAGCCCATCTCAGAGTCTCAGAAGGATAGTATTGAGCGAAACCACCGGTGGCATTCGGACACTCCCATATGGTTTCTGCTTTTTTGGTATCAGTACCAGCTATCATTATCTTGAATTTTCTCCTGCCCTGAAAAGAGGAGCCGGCATCCCCTGCAAAACGAATAAAGGCTATGTATTTACCGCAGGGAGACCATACCGGGTAACCGTCTCTTTCCACTGAAGGATCGATCCAGCTTATGGACTTTTCTGTAAAGTCATAAATCCCAATAAAACTGTGGTCCTCTCTTTGACTAACGAATGCCAGTTTACTCCCGTCTGGAGACCATTGCTGTGCTGTATTTCTTCCTCTCGCCTTGAATAGATAACGAGGCTTTGAACCTTCTTTTATATCAGATATATATACATTCCCGTTGCAACTGAAAACCATTTTGTTTTCAGCCGGAGAGCAAAGAGGGGAGGAGCCCCTCCCGATTTTCCAAAGGCTTCCGTTTTCAAGATCGACCGCCCATACAGCCTGCTCAGTTCCTTCGGGATCCGAAGTCGGATTTGGGTTTTCACCGATTTTGTTCTCAGAACCTCCTCTTACGTAAAGAACAAGAGTTCCGTCATGATTGAACTCAAGCCCGCCCATTTCCTGTCCGTCATCTTCAGTATAAGAAGTTATGGGTTTTGCTTTATATTCAGGGCCACTGGCGGTCCAAATGTTTCTTTTTCCTTGAAAATTAAAGACCCAGGCCACAAGGTCTGTTTTTGTAGATACTTGGAGATCTGATGGAAAAGAATAACTTAAAATTTTTTCCAGACTGAATTCATCGGTATCAGCGGGAAACATCAAGGAAACCAAAATCAGAAAAAACCACAAAAAAACGGATGGTCTTAGAATCAATTTTTTCATTCTTTCCCTCCTATAAAAAGCTGTATCCGGTCACTGTTTATGATGGAATAATATATCACAATCTGTTTTATTAAAAAAATTTAAAGTATAAAATATGTCAATTTTTTCCATACATTTGCGACTAAAGACAGTGGATGTTTATAAAAAAAGGAGAAATACATTCATTTCTAAAAAAGAAAGTGTTCTCATCGTAGAAGACGAAATCATCATTGCCCTTGACATAAAGTACACTATTGAAAATTTAGGATTTTTTACATCAGGGATCATTTCTTCAGGGGAAGAATCAATTAAAAAGGTTCCGAACATCTCCCCTGATTTTATTCTTATGGATATCAAACTGAGTGGAAAAATAGACGGAGTAAGAGCCGCAAAGAGAATCTATAGTGAATATAGTATTCCATCCATATTTATTACGGCTTATTCAGATGAAAAAACCTTAAAAAGAATCAAGAAAAATAATATGTTTTATTCCATAAGTAAGCCTTTCTCTGAATATGAAATTTCCGACACCATAAACAAAACAAGAAAAAAATTTTGTATATCCTAAGCAATCTGATCTGAAATTCAGGCATGTCTCGTGCTCCCTTCCGGATCATCACGAGAAGCGGAGCGACGTTGTGATCTCGCAACGTCACTTCAGTTATACCTGTATTTCGTCAAATTTAAACAACCTTGACTTGTGAAACAACAGGGTTTGCTTGCGTCAACAGTAAAAATTATCGATAATACTGAAAAGGAGACAAGAATGAAAGTCGCACTTGTTCAGCAGTCCTGTACAAAAAACACGGAGGATAACGTGCAAAAAGGGATCCATGCCTTTAAAAAGGCAGCAGAAAACGGAGCCCAACTGATATGCTATGCAGAGCTGGGCTTTTCTTATTTTCTCCCACAGAACCCGGCAGGCCAGGAAGATATTGATCGGGCCGAGCCCATACCGGGTCCCACTACTGATATATTTACAAAACTGGCAGAAGAATATAAAGTCGTGACCGTGTTGAATCTTTTTGAAAGGGATGGAGACAAGACTTATGACTCTTCTCCTGTTATTGATTCAAACGGAGAGATCCTTGGGACAATAAGAATGGTCCATATAATGGATGGGATGGGCTTTTATGAGAAGGGATATTACTCCCCTGGAAATTCTCGCGATTTTGTTTACAATACAGCGATAGGAAAGGTCGGTGTTGCTGTTTGTTATGACAGGCATTTTCCTGAGTACATGAGAAATCTCGCCTTAAACGGGGCGGAAATCGTCCTGATCCCGCAGGCGGGTGCTCAAGGGGAATGGCCGGAAGGCATGTTCGAGGCAGAGATCAGGGTCGCTGCTTTTCAGAACGGATACTTTGCTGCTTTGACGAATCGAGTGGGAAAAGAAGATAATCTGATATTCGCAGGAGAGTCATTCGTAGTGGATCCGGAAGGGAACGTCATAGCCCGTGCTCCAAAGGGAAAAGATACCATCCTTTACGCTCATTGTGATCTGGATAAGGTTCATAGCTGCACAGCCAAAAAGTTTTTCTTGATAGATCGGAGGCCGGAATGCTACAAGAAGTATAAAATAACGAAAAAAACAAAAAGTCAGGAGTGATGGGATGGAAGACTGGTTTGTTTTGAACACGAAACCAAAGAAAGAGTTTCAAGTAGAAAAGCTCTTTCAAGAGTGTGGTTTTAAAGTTTATAATCCTAAATACATACAGGATAACAAAATATTTCCTTTTTTTTCAGGATATGAGTTTATCTATTTCAATCATCCGGGTGAATATAAAAAAGTCAAATACACAAGAGGCGTTAAAAGAATCGTGGGAAACGTTCAGGGCCCCATTCCTGTTCAGGAAAAAATCATAGAGGAAATCAAGAAAAGAGAGATCAACGGATTTATTGAATTAGATAAATACGGGAGCGAGCCTGAAGCAGGGGATGAAGTGCAGATAATGGAAGGAGCTATGAAAGGATTAAAGGGGATTTTCAAAAAGGAACTGACTCCGAAGGAAAGAGCCATCGTACTTCTGAACTATGTTTCGTATCAGGGGCATATCATCATTGAGAAAAAAAAGTTGAAAAAAGTATTGTAGGGATTTTCTATAAGACTTCTTTGAGTTGTTTTGTATCTATTTTTGATCCGCTTATTACCAAACATATATTTTTATTTTTGAATTTCTCATCTTCCTTTATGAGAGCAGCCACTGTCAGAGCCGCGGCTCCTTCTATTAAATAATGCTCTTTTTCAATGACAAGCTTCAGAGCTTTCGCGATTTCTCTTTCAGATACCAACACAAATCTGTCAGCATATTCTTTGCATAGGTCATACGTGATTGAACCCTTCTCAATGCCTCCGGCTGTGCCGTCAGACAAAGTCGGTTTAGATCTCATTTTAACGATTTTTCCTGCTTTTATCGACTCAGCCATTACAGGGGAGTTTTCAGGTTGGGTGCCTATGATCTCGATATGAGGGATTTTGTTTTTCAAATATCCTGCGATTCCGGATAGGAGTCCCCCTCCGCCAACAGGAATGATAACGGTATCTATTTCAGGTATTTGTTCCATAAGTTCCATTCCAATGGTTCCCTGTCCTGCGATTATGTGCTTGTCATTATACGGTGAAATATAGGTAGCCCTTCTTGTGACCGCTTCTTTTTTAGCCGCTATTTCCGATTCAAGGCAGTCGTCTCCAAAAATCGTGATCTCAGGTCCAAATGCCTGGAGAGCCTCAATTTTTGCTTTTGGAGCATAGGAAGGCAGAAAAAGAGAGGCTTTGATGCCTAATTTTTTTGCTATATAGGAAACAGCAGCTCCGTGATTGCCGGAGGAAGCGGTTATAATCCCTCTTTTTCTTTGTTCCTCATTCAGAGAAAGGATCTTATTCAGGGCTCCTCTCAGCTTAAAAGAACCGGTTATCTGGATGTTTTCCAGCTTAAGGAAGACCCTGCTTTTTATTTTTCCGCTCAGATAAAAAGACTGTTCAACAGGAGTGAATCTTATAAATTCAAATATTCTCTTCCGGGCCTTTGCGCATTCTTCATCAAAGTCTATTGGGTTTTTTAGGGGTGTCATTATTAAGCTCCTTTTTCTTTTTTTCCGATACGTCCGGATGTGGATGACTTTCGCCTCCAGTAGTGATAAACAGGTATACCCAAGAGAACAAGAATGATCCCGGCTGCTGATTCAACCGTTTTTTCAATCAGGGTGTTTATAAGGATTCCTGTGGAAGCAAGTATGAACAGGGCTGGGATGAAGGGATAACCCCAAGTTTTATAAGGGCGTTTCATGTTTGGGTGCTTCTTTCTTAAAGTGAAAACCGAAGCAGCTGCCGCCACCCAAAACGCAATGGCAGCAAACATGGCAAAGGTAAAGATCTGTTCGAATGAACCCAGGATGGTCAGGAACGAAGCCCATATAGCCTGTAAGAGAATGGCTGCTCCCGGAGTGTGAAACTTCGGGTGTACCTTTGATATATGTTTAAAAAACAACCTGTCTTTGGCCATGGCATAATACACTCTCGGACCGGTCAGGATGGAACCATTCAGAGAACCGAACGTGGATACAACAACAGCCAGGGAGATAAAGACTCCTGTTGAAGTCCCGAATAGAGTCGTGGTTGCTTTCTCCGCTATTCTTACTACGCCCGCAATCTCCGGGATGGGAAGTGCGCATAAATAGATATAATTGATCAGAAAATACAGGAGAGTAACCCCTAAAGTCCCCAAAAAAAGCGCTCTGGGGAGGTTTTTCCCCGGCTTTTTAATCTCCCCGGCCACAAAATTCACGTTATTCCATCCGTCAAAAGCCCAAGAAACAGCGACCAGGGCCACTCCAAATCCGATAATGAGTTGGGATAAGCTCATCTTCGTGGGATTTAAAGTAAGGTCTACAGCCGTGCCCTTTCCTAAGGCAAATCCGAGTACGATGATAGCACAAATGGTTCCTATCTTTATGACTGATATGAAGTTCTGGATTAACTTTCCCAATCCCACTCCCAGAAAATTGCACAGAGATAAAAAGGCAATGATCCCGACTCCTACCAATTGGCCGGCTGAAAGAGAGTAAGTGAGCGGCTTTTGAAAAATATGGATATCAAATGAAAAGAGTATGTTTTGGGTTGAAAGAGGTGGAAAGAGATATCCGGTGTATTCAGAAAAGGCGAGAGCAAGACCGGCTATGCCTCCGGTCATATACACCAGGAAGAGTATCCATCCAAAAAGAAATCCGGCCATCGGACCGTAGGCTTCTTTGAGATAGATATACTGACCACCGGCTTCAGGCATGGCTGCTCCCAGTTCAGCATAGGCCAAGGCTCCGGCGAAGGTGAGGAGTCCTCCTGCTGCCCAGGCGAGAAGAATAAGAGGGGCTGAGGGAATTGATTTTGCCATTATTCCCGTGGTCAGAAATATTCCGGAACCGATGACAATGCCCATCATCACCATAGTGGAATCAAAGAGTCCGAGCTGACGGACTAATTGACCCTGCCTGTTCTGTATGTCTTTTTTCATGGTGATTCTTTGCCTAAATACCGGATACTATGTTTATAATATATTTTTTGGCATCTTTAAACTTATTTCATTAAGCTCTCTTCAACCTCGACTTGTTCATCATCCAGGTGTATACTGTATTTTTTATAAGGAATCCAAGATAAAAAAGGAGTAAGGGTATGAAGACCATCGGATTGATTGGAGGAATGAGCTGGGAGTCTTCCCTTGAATATTACCGGATATTGAACCAGGCCGTTAAAGAAAAACTCGGAGGTTTTCATTCGGCCGAATGTGTTATGTACTCCGTTGATTTCGATGAAATCGAAAAGCTTCAGCACAAAGGCAAGTGGGATGAACTGACTGATATCATGATAGATGCGGCGCAAAGAGTGGAAAAAGCAGGAGCTGATTTTGTCCTCATCTGCACAAACACCATGCACAAGATGGCCCCGGAGGTTGAATCCCGTATAAGTGTTCCTTTACTGCATATTGCCGATGTCACGGCAGAACAGATAAAAATCAAGGGCCAGAAAAAAGTTGGCCTGCTCGGGACAAGATTTACCATGGAACAGGAATTCTATAAGGGAAGGTTAATAAAAAAGCATGGTATCGAAGTGATTATCCCCGATGAAGAACAAAGAAAAATCATCCATAACATTTTATACAAAGAGCTGGTTCAGGGGGAAATAAGCAGAGAGTCAAAAAATAAATTCAAGGTTATTATCACGTCTCTGGAATCAAGAGGAGCCGAAGGGATCATACTGGGATGTACGGAGATCCCTCTTCTGGTTAAGCAGGAAGATTATGATATCCTTTTATATGACACCACTGATATTCATGCCCGTGCTGCCGTTGAGTTAGCTCTTGAAAAGTGATATCAATGATCACTTTTTCACTTTAAGAACAACTTAACGATATTCCATATCCCGATGAGGGATACGACAGATATGACCACGATCCCCAACAGATTCTTTTTAAAGTCATTAGCCATTTCTTTCATTCTTTTTCTGTCGTTAAGCACAATCAATAGGAAGAGGGAAGCCACAGGCAGAATAATACCGTTCGCTACCTGAGCGAAAACAATAACGGATATGGGATTGAAATCAAACATAGAGACGACAAAACCGGCTAAAATGACTCCCATCCATACAAGACGGAAAGATTTTGTGTTCTCTTCTTTCCATCCTAACACGCCTGAGGAAGCAAATGCCGCAGCATAGGGTGCTGTGATAGCCGAACTCATGCCTGCGGCAAAAAAACCAAATCCGAAAAGAATATTTGTCAATGGCCCGAAAAGCGGCTTGAGCTGTTGGGCCAGTTGGGCTCCGCTGTCGATTTGGATGCCTTTTTGGAAAAAGGCAACACTTGAAGTCACGATGATGCATACAGAAATAAAACCTCCCAGGCAGATGGACAGGATCAAGTCTTTTCTGAAATCTTTCAAATATTTTTTTGACCTCCATTTCTTCCTTACTGCAGATGAATGAAGAAATAGATTATAGGGGACCACAGTAGTGCCGATAAGGGCCAGTACAATGAAAAGAGAATTTTTTGGAAGGGAAGGGACAAATCCTTTCAAGATAAGAGTCAGATCCGGTTTTATTATGATAAGGGCTGTGATGAAGGATACGCTCATAAGAAAAACCAATGACATTAAAACTTTTTCAATGATCCGGTATTTTTTTAATCCCAATAAGGTTATGGATGCTGAGGATATCAACAAGACCCAAATTTTCTGGGGTAGGGAAGTGATCATTTCGAGCCCCAGTGATCCTCCGATGATGTTACCCGCTTCATAGGCCGCACAGCCTAAGGAAATGGCTGAAATCGTTAGGGTTATAAATATGATTTTTGCGAGTTTGCTGCTGGGGTATTCTCTTAAGGATTGGCCGAGGTCAAGCCCTGAGCCCAGGGAGAGCCTTCCGGCCATCTCTTGAAGTATTATTGTGGTCACGGTGGCAAAGATAAGAACATAGACCAGAGCATATCCGAAATCCGCACCCGCTATGGAACAGGTGGTCACGGTTCCCGGGCCTATAAATGCGGCTGTGACCAGAAATCCGGGACCGAAGCGGCTTTTTTTAGTCTTTCCTGCCATAACCGCCCCCGCCTGGCGTCTCTATATGAAGAATATCTCCGGTGTTTGCTTTTAAATTTTCTTTCGAGCCTAATTTTATTTTTTGTCCGTTTGCGCGGATCAGCCTGTTCACACCTTTTTTTCCCTCCCCTCCGCCTCCAAGACCATAGGGAGAGAAGTTCCTTCTTTCGGAGATGATGGATATTTGTGTGGGAACACGGAATTTATATTCACGGATGATTCCGTCTCCCCCTTTGTTTTGACCATGACCTCCGGAACGGGGTCTCAGTGAATATTTCTGGATGTACAGAGGAAGGTATTTTTCCATAGCTTCAAGAGGCGTGTTTAAGGAATTTGTCATATGGGTATGAACTCCGCTCAGTCCATCATAATCAAACCCGGCACCCATACCGCCTCCTATGGTCTCATAATAAGCGAATCTGGATTGTCTTTCCGGGTTAAAACCGCCAAACGTGACGTTATTCATGGTTCCTGAGCTGGCAGCAGGAATTTTTTTTGGTACCGCCTGATAAAGAGCTCCTAAAAGAACGTCGACGATTCTCTGTGACGTCTCGACGTTACCGCCTGCGGTTGCAGCCGGATATTCGGCATTGATAACCGTACCCTTCGGTGTGATGATGGTTAACGGTCTGAGGAGGCCTGTGTTAAAAGGGATATCCTCTTCCACCAAAGAACGAAAAACGTAGAGAACAGCCGAGTAGGTGACAGCTGAGTTTGCGTTTATGCCACCGGTGACCTGTTTTGAGGAAGAACCGAAGTCTATGATAGCCCGGTCCATTTTTATTGTTATTTTGACCGCGATTTTGACCGGCTCTTTGCTGATGCCGTCGTCATCCATATAATCTGAAAACTCATATTCTCCATCCGGAATGCTTTTTATGGTTTCTCTTAATATATTTTCCGTGTAGTCCTGAATGAGAGATGTGTATTCAGTAATGATTTTGAGCCCGTGCTTCTTAATGGTCTCTTCCAATCTTGCCCTGCCTTTATTGTTCGCAGCGATCTGGGCTGTAATGTCTCCTTTTCTTTCCTCAGGAGTACGGACATTGGCAAGTATGAAGTTGAAAAGGTCCTTATCCAGCTCTCCCTTTTTCACCAGTTTCACAGGAGGGATGATCAGGCCTTCCTGGAATATCTCGGAAGCCAGAGGCATTGAACCGGGACTCATTCCTCCTATATCAGAGTGATGGGCTCTGTTCGCAACGAAAAAGGAAAGGGTGTTCTTAGTGAAAACAGGAGAAATACATGTCACATCCGGAAGATGGGTGCCCCCTTTATACGGATCATTTAAAACAGCCACATCTCCTTCTTCAAAATCCACATAGTCCAGAGAAGCCTGAACAGAAAGCGGCATCGCCCCGAGATGAACCGGAATATGGGACCCCTGGGCAAAGGTTTCTCCTTTTCTGTTGAAGAGAGCGCATGAAAAATCTTTTCTTTCTTTGATATTCGGAGATAGAGACGTCCTTTCCAGTACAGCCCCCATTTCTTCTGAAATGGATATGAATAGATTCTTGAACAGCTCAAGTTCAATAGGGTCAAATTGACGCATGTCTCTATTCCTTTCCGGATAATACTATATTCAGATACGCATCGATTCCAGCCATGTATTCTGAGGGGATGAATATTGTGGATTCATAGTCAACTATGAGCGCAGGTCCGTAAATTGTATTTCCGGGTTCCAGCAGAGAGCGCTTATAAACCGGAGAAGCCCTGTGCTTTCCCCTGTAGTAAATATTTTGTTTCTTTATAAATGCTTTTTCAGGGTCGGTTCCTCCCTCAGAAGTTTTTGTCAATTTGATTTTACGTGTTTTCCCGTCTGCTTTGGTTCTGACATTAACGATTTCAACAGGCCAGCCCGGGTGGCTGTACGAATACAGCCTCTCATGGGATTTATGGAAGTCATCAAGATAACCGCAGTCTTTCTTATAAGGAATGGTTATTTCATAAGACTGCCCGTAATATCTGAGGTCCAGCAACCTCTTCAGACCGATATCCTCCCTTTTAAAACCTTCCTTCTGCATGTCAGTCATCGCTTTTTCTTCCAGTCTTCTGAATTCTTTATCAAGGTGACTGTCAGAAGAAAGAGAATCTGTGGTTTCCAGTACAGACTTTGAGTAATCTCTGGTTGAATCAGCTAAAAGCAGGCCCAATGATGACAGGACTCCGGCATTTTTTGGAATCAGAACCGTAGGGATTTGCAGCCCTAAGGCTATCTCTGCCGCATGCATCCCTCCTGCTCCTCCAAAGGAAAAGAGAGCAAAATTTCTTACATCAATACCTCTTTCTATGGAAATAACCCTTATGGCTTTACTCATATTGGCATTAGCGATTTTAATGATTCCTGAAGCTGTCTCTAAAACAGACTTGTTTATTTTACCCCCCAGTTTTTTGATGGAATCAAAACTTCTTTCGGGGAAAATTTTCATTTGTCCGCCCAAAAAATGTTCGGCTGATAATCTTCCTAACACCAGATTCGCATCTGTAACAGTTGGAAGACTTCCTTCCCCATAGCAGGCCGGCCCCGGATCAGCTCCCGCGCTTCTGGGCCCCACTCTCAAGGAACCACCCTTATCCACATAGGCAAGAGATCCGCCTCCGGCGCCTACGGTGTTTATATCGATGATGGGCAGTCTGATAGGAAATTCACCAATTTTATTTTCATTCGTCCTCTGTATCTTTCCGTCTATTAGAGACACATCCGAAGAGGTTCCACCCATATCGAAAGTGACCATTTTTTTGTAGCCTGCTGTCCTTCCCACATAATAAGCAGCAACCACTCCTCCTGCGGGACCTGAAAGCGCGGTTCTTATGGGTTCTTTTTTCGCGGTTTCCGTGGATATATGGCCTTCATTCGATTGCATGATGCGGATGTATGCTTTGTTTAATTTTTTTTCCAGATTGGTCAGATATTGGCTTATAACGGGCATTAAATAAGCATTTACTGTGGTCACTACGGTTCTTTCATATTCTCTGTATTCAGGCAGGATCTCGCTTGACCTCGAAACAGAATAACCGGCCTTCTCCAGTACCCTGTGTGCTCTTTTTTCATTTCCAGCATTGGCATATGAATTTATGAATGAAACGGCTACGGCTTTTACTTTCATGCTTTTTATTTTTTTTACAGCCTTCCCGATATCTTCTTCGGAGATATCCGTGAGTATATCGCCGGATGATGCAGTCCTCTCATTGAGTCCGATGCATCTGGAACGGGGAAGAAGAGGTGTCCTTATTTCACCTTTGAGAGAATAAAGCCTGTTTCTTGTCTGCCTTCCAATGAACAGGATATCTTCAAATCCTTTGGTTGTTAGGAGCACAATAGGCCCGCCGGTTCTTTCTAAAAGACTGTTCGTGGCGACAGTGGTTCCATGGATGATTTGGATGGAGTCAGCTTTTTCTAAATATTCCGATACTCCTTTTACGATAGCATCGGAGGGGTCTTTAGGTGTTGAGGAGACTTTTTTAATGTTGATTTTTCCATCAGAATATATAAGGAAATCTGTAAAGGTCCCTCCTGTATCAATGCCTATTCGTATCTGTTTCCTCATTAGAGGTAGATTATGCTTATGGGTTATAGAATGTCAAGAGAACCTTGTGATCAGTTTAATGAGACAGAAAAAATGGCCTCAGGAGCAGGTTTTGCATGAACCTGAAGAACAGGACGGACAGCTTCCTGCAGGCGGAGAAGTATCCTTGCTGATGCTGCTTATTCCAAAGCTGGAAACACATTTCTGTATTTTATTCGATCCGCATGAAGGGCAGTTTATTTTTGCGTCCTTGTTCACGGGAATGATCTCTTCAAATCCGTGCTGGCATTTTTTGCATTTAAATTCATATATAGGCATCTTATCCTTCTTATATCCAGTAAATTATAACAGGAAATGATTCTAAAACAAAATATCGTATATTAATTTTTTCAAATTATCCTCATCGACAGGTTTCGTCATATAGCCGGCATGCGGGATAGAATTTGCTTTTTTTTCCGTATTGCTGTCAGCAAAACCAGTGAGAAAAACAACCGGGACATTATAATCATTGATCACTATTTTAGCGGCATCTATTCCATCTATCCTGCCCTTCAGCCCAATATCCATTAACACCAAGTCGGGTTTATTCTTTTTGATTTTTTCAATAGCATCTTCTGCGGTGAATGCGATCTCAGATTTAATGTCCCCGAAATTGGAGATGGTGCTTTTTAGATCCAGAGATACAATTCCTTCATCTTCAACAATCAATACTTTTTTCATAGCGGGTAAGGTCTCTCAAAATTCCTAAGAATTCCCCTATTATATAACTTTAATGACCAAAAATATCAAGGAAATATATTTTTTTTCGGTTTATTTGACTGCGATGGCTTCTATTTCTACCTTGACGTCCTTGGGAAGCCGTGCGACCTGCACAGCAGCACGAGCAGGGAAGGGGGGCTTAAAAAATTCACTGTAAACACTGTTCATTTTAGAAAAATCGTCCATGTCTTCCAGAAAAACGGTGCACTTGACCACATCTTGGAGCGTGCATCCGGATTCTTCAATCACTCCTTTGATATTTTTCAGAGCCAAGCGTGTTTGTTCCTCAATGGGACCTGTATTCAGTTCACCCGTTGCCGGATCTATGGCGATTTGACCTGATGCGAAAACAATCTCATTAGCCTCGATCCCTTGTGAATAAGGCCCGATGGCTTCAGGAGCGTTTTTTGTTTTGATCTCTTTTTTCATTTTGTTTTTTCCTCCTTTAAAAGATAATAAAAAAGGGCTGGTTAAAGCTATGCAGCCCAAACTTACAATGACCTCCCTTCTTTTCATATAGATTATCCTTTCAAAAAGATATTTCTTATTCTGAGACCATTGAATTCGTATATTTTTTTCCTTCTCCATAGGGATTTAAAGATCTTAAAATCTTTATTTTTTTGTTTTCTTTGGACAAATCTGTCATTCCTTTTTTGCTATCAGGTGACAGAATTTTTACAACCGGCCGAAATATGTACTTTTTGTTCACTTTTGTCACACGACCCACTCTCTTGTCGTTAAGGAGCACTATGGTCCCTATAGGCCAAACACCCAGTATTTCAAAAAAACGATCAACCAGTTCGCGATCAAAAAAAAATTTTTTTCCTTCAGTCATTCTGTTGTGGATATCTTCGAGAGAGAAACATTCTTCATAGAGGTATTTTTGAAAAAGCTCGTCATACACATCGCATATGGCTATGATCATGGAAGCAAGATGTGGTTTGAGGGGATACTTTATTTCAGAACAGGCATTGTTACGGATGAGATGATGTTCATATGCGATAACCACAGGCAAAATCCCCAGGCTGTTTTTATACCCAAGAAGGACTTTGCTTCCAGCAGTTCCGTAATCCTTTCTATCATCAGAGCCGCGATATACTGGTTCACTTTCATCTTTTTCTGTTTTTTTGGATGCAGCTGTTTTCCCAATATCATGAAAAAGAGATGAAATGCCTATATCAATGATCCTGTCTTTTGATAAGCCCAGTTCAGATGCTAAAAACATGGATAAGACGCTTACATTCAACTGATGAACGAATGTTGGGAAGTCTTTTTTCTTAAGTGAAATTAAATAGTCAGCTTCGCTATAGTCACCAGCATAGTTTTCAATAAGTGTTGAAATATTGAATCTTAGATCCAGATAGTCTACTTCTTTATTATCTAAAATTTTAGTTATTGATTCCCTGGTTAGTTCCATCGAGTTCTGAAAAGCTGCTCTGAAGATTTCCTTTTCTGTAGAATATCTGTCTCCTGTTTTTTCCCGTTGAGAAAGAGCCTTGATTTTTCCGGCTTGTATATTTTTGATTCTGTTCTCTATCAAATACTGCTGGACATCTTCGGTGTGTTCATTTACCGGCAGGGACAAGTATGAAATGAAAGTATCCAGTTCCCATTGTTCCAGAGGAAGGAAAAAGATAATTTTCTCTATGTTTCTATCCTGAAGATAGGTTAATAAGGATTTTACTTTTCTTGAGACATCAAAAAGAATTTCATTTTCCCAAGCTAACTCATCGTCTATGATTCCGATGATAAATTTATTTTTAGTGCTCAGAATATCCTTTATTCCCTTATAGGCATTGTCCATGTTCTTGGAGTATTCGGGATGTTCTTTTGAATATAATTTTCTCGCCTGTACTGCGGAAGTAAAATCAAATAATGCTTTTTTGACTTTCTCTATCATCCCATTCCCTCAAAACTCGTTGTGCTTGATTTTTTAGATTTTTATTCCAGATGAATTTTTTCTCAGCCAGGGAAGCCAGATGCTTCCTGGCATATTTAGCCTCAAGCTCGGCAACGATCCGGATATGTTTTTCAAGCTTCTTGTTCAGGATTCCTAAAGGTGATTTAATGGAAAACAACAGATCAAGTGCCTTGTGTTTACTGTTTTCATTACGGGCCAGAAGCGCAAAGGCTTCTTTTTTCAGGTCATAGGATTTCTTTTTTAGAAGAGGGAAGAGAAATTTATCATCATGCTCTGTGAGATTCCTCATGGCTTTTAATGTCTTTACTTTAATGGTGTTTGTCCCGAGTTTGAATATGAATTTAAGAGTGACCAAAGAGACCGGAGTATCTATGAGGCTGAGGTTCTCTGTGATTTTTTGAAGAAAGATATCATCACCGGACCTTTGCTCTAAATTTACGTTAAAATAAAACAAATAATCAGTAAAAAAACGAAAAAATGCTTTCAATATATAAGGAGTGATGACCTCTTTGGTAAAAATTTTTTTCAAATATTTGTTTTCATCTTTCAGACTGCGGCCTGTATGTTCAATAAAATAGTCAAAGTGCAAGGAAAGCGCTCCATTGAGAATCATCTCTTCTATGTACTCGATAATAGCCGAGTCTAATTTTTCAAAGCTTGATAATGATGACCATATATCTCTTTTTCCGTTTATTGTTTCATAGACCTGTTTCAAATATTCAATGTCTTCTTTTTCTGTTATGTGTTCCCATTCATCGAGAATTGTCTTGAGCAGGAGGGAAGAGTCTTTCTCATCGGTTTCTTTCTCGAGTGTGTTAAGGAGGACCAAATGATAATTTTTTTTGAGATGAGACTCATTAAAACTTAATTTTTCGGGTTTTTTTGACATGTTTTTGAGCAGGGACTGCAGTGTTTTTTTGTATATCTTGGATATGAAGGGACTGGATCCACCGGATACGAGATTTTTTATTTTTTGGATAGTGTGATCGTTTCTTTTTTCTGATTTGCTGGCCTCAAAAACATCGGAAAGCGATTCTGCGATTTTCTCATGCTTTTCCTTTTCAATAAGACTGGAAAAGATTCTAAAATTGACTTCGTCAAAATCATCCTTACTTGTTATTTCTTCCCAGAGGGTTGCGGCCAGATCTTTTTCACTTAAATCATTTATGAGAGGTTTTAAATGTTCCATTTTTTCTTTTGAAGGAATTTGCTTACTGCTGACAGCAGATTTTATTAGATTTTTTGAAAAAGAAACATACTGTTCTTTTTCGTTTTTACTTAAATAAGAAAAAAAACTTTCAAAACTTCCGCAAAGTTCATCATCTGAGAGGACCTCTTCAACATTTATTTTATCGTAAATCCGGTTGCAATTATCCGCCAGATATTTCATTTTTTGTTCATTTTTTTCTTCTGTAGCTTCTTTAAGAAGATAGGTCCAGAGGTCTTTTATTTCTTCTCCTTCTCCTATTAACAGTTGAGAATAATCCAGCTCTTGGATTTTTATATTTGATATCCTTTCTTTCTCTATGATTTTTTTTATCCCTCCGTTTTTAAAAATATCTTGTCTGGGAAGAAAGAGCTTGGATAAAAACAGGTCGAGTTCCTCTGATGTGACCGCTCGCTTTATCTCTAATGTCTTCAGTTTTCGAAGATGGCACATACGGGCGACCTCAGTATACAGCTTCTCTTTTTCTAAAAGCTCCTTTTGAAAAAAGACAGAGTCAGGAGAAAATCCGATTTGAATTGAATGGTCATAAAAACGGAACAGTCTATCCAGCTCGGTTTTTAAGGACTCTATGGATTTTTTGTAAGAGGGATGATCCCTGTCATATATGGAATGGTTTTTTAAAGAAATTTTTAGCGATTTAAAAAAAGCCTTTATAGAGTCTCCCTTTTCCATTATCCAGTACCACCTGAAACCCGCGCTGTTCCTATGAAGGAACGCGAACGATTCAGGTTAAGCATAAAAACAATTATCTTTTTGAATTGTAATACAATCATGAAGAAATTTTAAGAAATATATATTAATTAGACTGGAGGGCAAAACAAAAAAATGAAAACCGCAATTTTTTTGAATAGGCCAGGCTAGTATTCTTTAGCGTCCAAAGTCACCTTGTTTTGACCTTCTTTTTGGCTGATACGTGCAAGGTTTTCCGCTTTTTTTATTAGAGTATCTTTGGTGCTTGAGGGATCAGCCAAAACGCCTCCGATAGAAATGGTTGTCCGGATAAGGGTGTCCTCTACGAGTATGCTTGATTGTTCGGCAAGCAGCCTTAATTTATTGGCAATAAGATCTAATTTATGAGAATCAACATTGCTCAGGATAACAAGGAAAGAATCTTCTTCCCATCTTCCAGCGAACTCAAAAAAGCGGATGTTGTTGGATATGGTCTGTCCTATCATCTTAATGACTTTGTCTTTGACAATAGTCCCGTAGGTCCCTTTTATTGAGTTTATTTTATCTAAAAAACAAAACAAAATACCAGTCCGGAGCCCATATCTTTTCATCTCTTCCAATCTGGAAACAAGATTCATTTCAATATATCTTCTATTTCCCATGCCTGTAAGGGAATCAAGCATATTCATATGACGCAATTCCTTGGTAAGATGAGGCATACTCACTTTTGGAGAATGCTGATGAAAAGTGATTAGGGATGCATCTGCAGTGTTTCCCTTTTGAATAATGGGAAGCACACTCATATAAGCGGGCAATCTAAAACCTTCTTTGTGGAGGATATAGACTTTATAAGTCCTGGGAATTTTATCTTTAAAGCTCTGTATCAAGGGGCACATTTCAGAGCATGTGAATAATTTTTCTCCCGGACCTTGAATGAGAATATTTTTTTTACATTTTTGATTAATGAGTGTTTCTGCCTCATTTCCCGAGAGTGTTTCCAGAGCTTTGTTCCAGAATAAAATTCTTAAGTCCCTGTCTATAATACAAACGGCTTCGTAAATATTATTGAGCAGGTCTATAAAACTTTGGTATTCCCATTGAC
The DNA here is from genome assembly GCA_964611275.1 of uncultured Eubacteriales bacterium. Taxonomy (GTDB): domain Bacteria; phylum Acidobacteriota; class Aminicenantia; order Aminicenantales; family Aminicenantaceae; genus WJMT01. The sequence goes on along the minus strand of CAZSZS010000053.1, from coordinate 2,440 downwards.
TAAAGATATTTTTCAACTGTGCATCTGTCATTTTCTTTCTTCCGAAGAGGTTGATTCTCTCACATTTATTCAACCCCAGAATTTTTATATCAAACCATAGATGTCTTGTCAATATTACTTATGGTCCGGAATGACCCGGATTATTCTTGGCTGTTAATCTCACCTGAATTGGTCAGGTTTATTAGGATAGTAAGATTGATTCGTAGAAATATTAGCGATATAGTATTATAGGCTGTAAGATTATTGTCAAAGAAAACATATGAAAAAATGTTGACAATAAAATAACTTATGACTATAAAAAATCTAAGGGGATTCAGATGTTAAAAAACCTGGGAGTTAAAATAAGGCGTGTGAGAGAGTCTCTTCATCTCACACAGGAACAAATATCAAAAGGAACAGGCTTATCAAGTGAATTTATATCCCTTATTGAAAAAGGGAAAAGATTTCCTAGTCTGGAGTCTATAGAAAAAATATCAAATTATTTGAATAAGAATATTTCCTATTTTTTAGAAGACGGGTCAGATCCCTTTGAGGTGATGACAAAAGACAAAGGAATAACAAAGAACATGAAGTCAGAGTTAAGGACTTTCAAAAAGTACTGCAAGGAATACATGCATATGGAAAATACTTTGATGAATCCTGTTGAGGAAGCTCCTTTTTATTCAGGAACTTCACCTGAAGCAATGGCAGCTGAAGAAAGAAAAAGGCTTGGCTTGGGGTCCCAGCCCGTAAAGGATGTTTTCTCTCTGGTTGAATCAAACGGCCTGCGTATCCTCAAGCAAAACATAAAAAAAAGCGTGGAAATAGCAGGAGCCTTTGTTTATTTTAAAGAACAGCAAGCGGGGTTCGCCTTAATCAATACGGCTCAAAGCTATTCAAGGCAGCTCATAACAGCGGCTCATGAATACTGCCATTACCTTAAAGACAGGGAATTTATCTGCATCGTTGATAATACCGATATTTTTGTTGATGAGTATCTTCCGCTCTATCCATCGAGAGAAAAGTTCGCTCATTTATTTTCCCTCTATTTTCTTATCCCAGACGAACAAATCAAATTATTTATAAACAGAGAATTTCGAAAAGGTAAGATGAAGATCGAGGATATAATCAGGCTTAAAAGATATCTTGGAATGCCAATGGAAATTGTGCTTAAAGCTCTATTGCGGTTGAAATATATTTCAGCGTCAGACTGTAAGGAATACAGCAAAACAGATTACCTTGATTATGAAAAGTCATTGTTCGGATACATAAAAGCAGAACAGCCTCCTTATGAAAAGAAGGCCAAAGTCATTCCCTCGGACAGATATAAAACCTTGGCTGTTAAGGTATTAAAAGAGGAAAAACCGCATTAACACGGAAAACATGGGACAGAAAACCTCTCTTGTCCAGTTGGGAACAAGAATGTCTTCAGGTTAAATCAGCCAATACTTTGACAAGGAATTTCCAGAACTTTTCAACCGTGCCAATATGGACTCTCTCATCCGGGGAATGGGGATGTTCGATCGTCGGACCAAAAGAGATCATATCCATCCCTGGAAATCTTTCTCCGATTATGCCGCATTCAAGACCCGCATGAACAGCAGCAACATGAGGCTCTTTGTTGAACATATCTTTGTATGCTTTTTTCATTCTTTTTAAGAGGTCGGATTCGAGGTTGGGCTTCCATCCAGGATATCCTTGTTCCCGGATGATCTCAGCATCTGCCATTTCCGCTATGGCGTTGATGGCATCTCTTGTTGCATCGAGTGCTGATGCCGTGGAACTCCGGGTGCTGCATACGATTTGGATTTTTCCCTGTTCTGTCTTAACAACAGCAAGATTTGTGGATGTCTCCACAAGGCCTTCTATTTCGGGATGCATTGAAACAACACCATGGGGGAGGCCCAAAATAAGATTGATGATCGTATCCTTTGCATTTTGGACAATAGCGTTACCGGGGTCCTCTGTATATCTTTCAAAAGAATATTGAGCATCAGGCTCGATTGGCTTGTATTCGCTTTTTATTTTATCAAACTCATTGGCAATGATTTCATTGAATTTGTCCGTATCTCCGGAGCTGAAGCCTATGACAGCTACGGACTCTCTTGGTATGGCATTCCGGAGATTACCTCCTTGGATACGGAACAATTGAAAGGAAAGTTTTTTGGACAGTTTCCACAGAATCCGGAATAATAGTTTTATGGCATTCCCTCTGCCCATGTTTATATCGATTCCTGAATGTCCTCCTTTAAAACCGGTAAGTTTTAATTGGAACACATCATCACAGCTCTTCTTTTCTGTTTGAAAAGGAACGAAAATCTGGGAGTCGGCTCCTCCGGCACACCCTATAGTGAATTCTCCTTCATCTTCACTATCCAGGTTCAAAAGTCTCTTTCCTTTTAAAAATCCTTCGGAAAGCTGCATGGCTCCATCCAGACCTGTCTCTTCTTCTACGGTAAAC
>CAZSZS010000052.1:0-3753 GCA_964611275.1 uncultured Eubacteriales bacterium | reverse complement strand
GGCGAGGGCCGCCGGGTAGATAGTCTTTCACCCTTTTTTAAACGTCTCAAGCGCATTGGCATAAGACCCAAAGCCATAGCCATGGACATGTGGAAGCCGTATGCCAAAGCGGTGCGTCTCTATTACCGGGGTCTTCCCCTTGTCTATGATCACTTTCATATCCTGGCTGATTATTCCAGAACTCTCAATGAGATCCGGGTTGATGAATACAATAAACTCGAAGGTACTCCGGAAGGAGAGGTGATCAAAGGAACTCGCTATCTTTTGCTTAAAGGACAGGAAAAACTCTCTCTCAGAGCGCAGGAGAGGCTCTGGCGGCTCCTGCGCATCAATCATCCGATCTTCATTGCGTATGTGCTTAAAGAGGAACTGCGCCGACTCTGGAAGATGCCTTCCCGGCAGAAAGCAGAAAAGTTTCTTAATCAATGGTGCCGCATGGCCTTTGAGTCAGGAGTCCTGCTGCTGGCCCGTTTTGCCAGAAAGCTTCTCCGTCATGCCTGGGGTATCCTCAATTATTTTGATTTTCCTATATCAACCGCAAAAGTAGAGGGCATCAACAACCGCATCAAAGTGATCAAACGCAGGGCTTACGGCTATCGAGATCTCGTTTATTTTAAACTGAAAATATACAACCTACATGCCACCAGGTATCCATTATTGTGATGAACCAGGCCTATGGTTCATCACAATAATGGATACCTAGAGTTGCAAAAAGAGGGACACCGTATTAAATTCCTCATAGTAACAAAACTATTTTTAAAAAGGAGGAATAACGATGTCCCTTTCACTATTGTATCATGTTTTAGGTCTTTATGGGTTTCATCAGTTAAGGTCCTGGCAAAAAGGCGGCGCTTTATACTTGGAGGTTATTCGATCAAAGACGCGCTGCGGGGCCTGCAGCACATGGGATGTGAAGAAAAAAGGTTATCGGTGGAGAGAGATTCGACTCTTACCCATAGGAAAGAGACCGGTATTTGCGCGGGTGAAGATGAGGAGGTTTTACTGTAACCACTGCGGGAAGATTCGGTATGAAAACATCCTATGTGCGGATCCGAAAAAACATTTCACACATACTTTGGAGGAATATGTGATGGATCTCTGCGCGTATATGACTATAAGGGATGTTGCAAAGCATACAGGTCTTCACTGGGCCACAGTCAAAGAGATAGACAAGAAGCGGCTGAAGCGTCGGGTACCCCGGGAGAAAGACCTTAGAAAGATAAAGTTTTTAGGCGTAGATGAGGTGAGTGTCAAGAGAGGACATAATTACCTGACAGTGGTGGTGGATCTGGAGAGAGGACGGGTGGTATATGTGGGCGAGGGCCGCCGGGTGGAGAGTCTTTCGCCTTTTTTTAAACATCTCAAACGGATGGGGGTCAGACCCAAAGCCATAGCCATGGACATGTGGAAGCCGTATGCCAAGGCTGTCCGTCTCTATTATCGAGGTCTTCCCCTTGTCTATGATCACTTTCACATCCTTGCGGATTATTCCCGAACTCTCAATAAGATCCGGGTTGATGAGGCCAATAAACTCGAAGGCACCCCAGAAGAAAAGGTGATCAAAGGAACTCGTTATCTTCTCCTTAAGGGACAGGAAAAACTCTCTCTCAGAGCGCAGGAGAGGCTCTGGCGGCTCCTGCGCATCAATCATCCGATCTTCATAGCGTATGTGCTTAAAGAGGAGCTGCGCCGGCTCTGGAAAATGCCCTCCAGAGAAAAGGCAGAAAAGTTTCTTAATCAATGGTGCCGCATGGCCTTTGAGTCAGGAGTCCTGCTGCTGGCCCGTTTTGCCAGAAAGCTTCTCCGTCATGCCTGGGGCATCCTCAATTATTTTGATTTTCCCATATCAACCGCTAAAGTAGAGGGCATCAACAACCGCATAAAAGTGATCAAACGCAGGGCTTACGGCTATCGAGATCTCGTCTATTTTAAGCTTAAAATATACAACCTACATGTCACTAGGTACTCATTATTGTGATGAACCAAAGGGTAAAAATAAGCTCTAAGCAGATAACCGGCTTTTGAAATCGCAACTTAGCTCCTTAAACGCGATTTTACCCCTGTGAAAATCTCTTTTAAGGCTGTTTTATAGCGAAAAATGGAGGTGATGTTATTGATAATAAAGAAAATACTACGGTCCGACCCCTCATTCACTCATTCAACTCATGATAAGTTCCGACTAACACCTGCCCAAAATGAAAACCGTCCCCAGTTATTATTTGGCAGCAGCAAGGAGGGCTTCGGCGCCTTTTTTCTCGAATCCAGCGATCTTTTTCAGGATGTCATAATATCCTTTCTTCACGATATCCGCTTTTGCCCTATCTTCCTTGAGCAGGAGCACAAGGTTGTATCCCCTTCGGAAAAGATGGGCTGATTCTCTAAAAGCGATGGCCGCATCCCGCAAATCAGGATTGTTATCCGCACTCGCCCGGCCGGCCAGGAAGGCTGCTGCCTCACGCCTGAATCCCGTCCCCAGGAAAAAGACTCCTTCGAAGTTGAGGAGATAGTTGGCCTTTTCCTCTTCAGACTCGAACTGGACCGCTTTCAGGTCTTCAAGGAGGATGTTTATTCCTTCAATCCCGTACGCAGCAGGATAAGGATTCTTCTCTATCCCGAGCGTCTTCTCCGCGCTGCGCTTCCAAACGGCCTTCCAGTCTATCTCCTTTTTCTCTTCAGGCTGCGTGATGACCAGGCACTGATAACCGAAAGCCCCCCAGAGGAACGGAGGCCCCTCCCACTCCTTGAGTTCTCTTCTGCGTTCCTGATAGGCATCCAGATAACCGGGTTCTGTTTCCTTCTTGACAAGGATGGATGTCGGATCTTGAGGATTATGGTAGATGACAATATCGCCGCCCTCATCGTAACCGTATGCGAAGACCGTATGCCCGATCCACTGGACAAGAACGGGGATATCCTGGGAGATGTACCTGACCAGGGTGGCCTTGGCTTCTTCGAGTGACGCATGTTCAAAGAACTGGACATCCCAGCCCAGTGTTTGAGCCGCCCAGATCAGATCTTCTACCGGCCCGGTGTTGGGATAGATCCAGATCCTCTCCGGTGTCTTCCAGTAAAAGAATCCGTGGCTCCATCCCAAATTGAGGAGCGAGGCGACCTCGGTCCTGCAGCCATAATAATCCATATTCATCCACAGGGACGTCATGGCGCAGAAACCATCCAGCATGGGATGAAAGGGGACATCGGCGATGATGTGTTTCGCCGGCATCTCGTCTGCAAAAACAGGTGTTGTCATCGCGACCATAAGAAAAACCAAAGTTGCTGTCACCATCAGATATTTTTTCATTCTATTCTCCATATATCGATTCCCCCCTTATAGACGCATTTTGGGAAAATAAAGTTCGGTGCATACAGAAAAAAGATCCCCTTTGCCCCTGAACTAAAAGATTAGAATATCTTCTGTAAAATTTTTCTAAAGCTGGGTCGCTCTATTATTTCGCAGCGATCATGGATATTTCGACTTTGGCTCCTCTTACGAGTCCGGCCACCTGGACACAGGCCCGCGCAGGAGGATCTTCGGGGAAAAAGGCGATATACGCTTCGTTCATTGCCGCATAGTCTTCAAGGTCAGCCAGATAAACCGTACACCTCACCGCATCGATGTAGTCCATATCGGCCTGGTGAAGAATAAGCCCGAGGTTTTCCAGGCATTGTTTGGTTTGTTCCCCCACATCCGGAGGCAGTTCACCGGTCTCAGGGTTCATACCGATAGAGCCTGAGAGAAAGAGGAGATTCCCG
>CAZSZS010000051.1:0-1571 GCA_964611275.1 uncultured Eubacteriales bacterium | reverse complement strand
CCTTCTCAGCCGTCTGTAACAGATGATTCAAGCCAGGCAGCTCTTTGACGGTGAAATTTTCATTGCTCCCGGACTTAAGTGCTTGCCTTGCAGCCGGCAGATTCTCTCCGGCCGGGACCTGTATGTCTTTTTCACCGTAAATAGCAAGTACCGGACAGGTGACCTTCTGCAATTCTTTTCCCGGATCATAGTCCAGGTAAAAACGAAACCAGGGGGAGTGCAGCCTCTGAAAACGATCCCGAATGATGACATTCAGGCTGTCTTGTGATATCCCTGTTATCTTCCTTTCTTCTTCGCTCAATCCTTCAAAAAATTCTGTTATGATCAAAGTGAATGCGTTCCGGACAGTCTCACTCTCGGTTTCCTGGCCGATTACTGTGAAAAGATCATCCTGTAGAATCCGGTTTCTCTTTATAAGGTTATCACTTGCCCCTTGAGCTTTTAGAGTCCTTGCCTGCTCTGAATACTCCATTTCCTTTATGGGAAGGGCGGGGCTGGCAATCATGACAATGAAGGCGATATCAGGTGATTGGACAGCGGTCATTGATGCGATCATGCCTCCTTCGCTGTGGCCGACAAGACCGATTGATTTGCCTTGGACCTCCTTGCGGCCTTTAAGATAATCAATACCGGCCAAAACATCGGCAGCATAGTCTTCGGCTGTGGCCTCTTCAAATCTTCCTGTCGAACCGCCTATTCCACGGTCATCCACACGCAAAACAGCTATGCCTTTTCGGGTAAGATAGTCGGCCATCACCAAGAAAGGCTTATGACCGAAAACCGTCTCGTTGCGGTCCTGTGCTCCGGAACCTGAAAGGAGGAGCACTGCGGGAAATTTTCCCTCTGAAGAAGGGTATGTGAGAGTTCCCCCTAACGTTATTCCTGCTTCATTATTTTTATAAGAAACCTCTTCCGACCTGTACGGGAACGGCTCTTTGGGTTCCTGAGGGCGTTTGAGCATGAGCTTCGTTTGGGACCGTTTTAGTACCAGAGGGAGTGTCATTCCACCCTGTATGAATTCCCCGTTGATTGTTACTCCGTCCTCTGAAAGCCTTCCTTTAAAAACGGCTTCGATTGGGATTATTTCAAGGAGCAACTCTCTGTTGTCAAAGCTGATTTTATCGACCGGCACACCGGTCGCATTCTGCTCCGGCACGTCCATGGTGGCAGTGAGGACTTTGTCCGGGCTGCGGGAAATGGTGAAGATAATACCCAGCTCGATTCCTGAATGCTTTAAAGCTCCCTGCCAGATACCTTCAATCTGTTCGTTAGGAAGGGGATAGGTTTGAGCAGGCATGACGAGAAGCATTCCTGCTGTTAAAAGCGATACAAGGAAAATCAGTAAAGAAACATGTTTTCTTTCGTAAATATTCATTTCGGACTCCTTTTTTGTTTCCCCGTCGGTAAATACTTCCTCTGGAGAATGGGCATTTTTTAAATAATTCATTACGTCAGCTTGAAGAGGAAAAGAACATGATAAGAATCGTTAACAAAATAATGGATATTCCGCTCGCTAGGAGGATCGTGTAAATCAGATTTTTACGCCTGGCGATCCTGTAGGCTTTCATTTT
>CAZSZS010000050.1:0-19769 GCA_964611275.1 uncultured Eubacteriales bacterium | reverse complement strand
TGGATACAAGAACAGGCTTTATAACAGGCGCCTCCCCCAAAGCAGCGGCTGATTTTGTTAAGAGAATATCTAAAGCTGTTTCCGGAGGGCTCCGGATCCCTGCAAAGATGATCGACAATCTCGGTCCCAATATGCAGGCAGGAGAAAACTCTTTCCATAAATTTTCCCATTCCAATTTCGTCCCTGTTCTGGGAAAAGCCATGGAACTGGAGACCCTTTCCCATGGGACCGGGGGGATAAGTCAAAAACATCTGGATTCAATGAGCGGAGCCGGTATCCTTCATTTCGGAGGGCACGGGCATCCAGGGCAAATCGACAATGGCATGACTGCCGAACAGGTACCGGACACTGGATTTTCTCCGTGTGTGTGCTTCAGCGGAGCCTGCTACACTGGTGTTGTCGGAAAATATTTTGAAATGTTCGGACCGGACGGCACAATCATAGAGAAAAAAGTCGAAAAGGACGGGTCGTTCTGCTTGAATCTCCTTCAAAACAATGTGATCGGATATCTGGCCTCCCTGCACCCGGACCACGGCATGCCTGTTTATCAGGAGATGGAGCACATGTCCTTGAAAGGAGCCTCTCTGGGTGAGATCATCAAGTACACTTATGACGGAGTCGTACTCGGTAATGAAGGCCGGCTGCCCGATTTCGAGAATCTTTCCAACGGAAGAGCTTCCCCCCAATGGACGCCAACTGAAATCATGCTCAAAGGAACAGCCAGCAGAGTGCTCTTCGGGGACCCATCCCTGAGATTACTAAAGCCCCTCCCGGTTGAAAAGCCCTTGGAAATCACAATTGACCGCGAACCTGAAAAGCTCATTATCGGGGCTATCATGAACAATCCGGAATACAAGGCGATTTTTACGGATACCTACCATGACTACTTGGCTTTCAGGAAGAACATGTTCAATGACAGAGTCCTGTTCTCTATCAATCTGCCTTCAGGATTTGAGAATCCTTCCTCTGTCAAAGCATTAGGAGCTGCCAACGGTCCTAACCGAATAAAATACAGACTTCATGCATGGAGTGTAGAAAAAGACGGAGGAGAGCATTTTTTACATGTACAGGTAGACCTTGCTTCCCAAGGATTTATGAAATCAGAGTGGCGTAATGCCGGAGCTGCCGTAGGGATCGAAGTGACTAAATAGTGTTCAGTTCCCTTTAAAGCCCTAATTTTTCTTTCAAATCAGGTGGCAGCGCATCCTTGTGAACCATGACCGCAGTGGTCTTCATACGAAAGTAGGGTTTGGACATATAAAGGTATCCCTTATAAACACCATTAGCTCCGCCGGAATTCTTAATATAATAATACGTGTTTCCGTTTTGATCCTCTGCAAGACCTACGACATGCATCAAGTGGTCATCAGTGGTGTGAAAGCTGTCAAAGGTGTTCTGGCGGTTGGTTTGATCCACTTTCATTTCTTCCACAGGTTCTGTGATCCCGCCTTCAGGTTCCTCCTTGGGAAGAAGAGCATAACCATTGTCCCGGCTTGAAAAATACTTCTCACTGACATCCCCGTCCCAGACAAAGGAATAGCCGTTTTCAAGCGCATAGTCCGCAGCCCTTTCCAGGTCATCAATGGGGACATTGTAAAAATCACCACAGTAACACCAGTTGTCAGGTATTTTCAAAATGCAGGGTCTGTAAAAGGGCGCATATGTATAAGAAGTGAGCTCCACATAGTCGTCCGGATTGATCCTGACTCTCTCTTCCGCAAAAGAACATGGCGTGTAGGCTTTGCCTTCATATTCAAAATTTTCCGGCGGCACACCCAGATAGGCGTTCAAAGCCCCTGTAAAAGCCGCCTTCCACTGTATAGTGGGGCGCCTCGATGAAAGCACTCCGTCAAGGATCCCTTTCAAAACCCGGGACATCTCCCCGTGGTCATGATAATCCACACCCAGCCTCATTCCGTCATACACTGATTCAGGCACAATTCCGTTTTCCCGAAACCGGTTCATGACATCATGGCTCAATCCTCCCTGTCCGAAGTTAGCTGTGCCGTGCATCCGGATGTAGTTCTCTGCTTTTTTCTGGTAATTGTAATGAACAACATACATTTCAGATAAGTCCATGGCTTCAGCCCCCAGACGCATAGCTTCGGATTCAACAAAAGATACGGTTGAAAAGCACCAGCAGGTCCCGGTCCGGGCCTGGTCTTTCACCGAAGTGTGCTCGATCTCCTGAGTGACAGTGAACTGGTAGGCCTTGTTCTCTTCTTCAGCCTGTATAAAAGCTGATGAAAAAAGAAATCCAACAACCAAAACTCCAATGATCATATTTTTTGTGTGATTCTTGTTCTTCATAATACCTCCCACAGGATGTTTTTTTTTATTAAAATGAATTGCTTACTAATCAAAATAAAAACAGTCATCCGGGCATCTCTTTTTTTCTTGGAAATTCCGGATAAATCAATGATACATAGAACAAAAACATAAAGTCAAAATAAAAATCCAATGAGAACCGAGCCCCTCTAAAGCCTATTTATCCCCTTTTGGTTTCCTCTTTGGCGATCCTTATCATCACCTTAACGCTTTGTTCAATATCCTTAAGTGTCGTTCTCCAGGATGAAACACTGATTCTCATGGCTGTCCGGCCCTGCCATTCAGTTCCACCACACCAGCATGTGCCATCCTCCTGAATTCTTTTTATAACCCTTTTTGTGGTTTCAGAGTCACCAAAAGAGACCAATACTTGATTCAATGCCACATCATTGAGTATTTCAATCCCTTCTTCACTCAATCTTTTTTTAAATAAGAGCGCTCCATCACAATTTGATTCGACCAGCTCTGCCAAACCATTTTTTCCAAGAGAGCGGAGGGCGGCCCATATTTCCAGACCACGTGCTCTCCGTGATATTTCAGGAACAAAGTGATAGGGTTCTCGTTTTTTCCCGGAAACCAAATAAGCAGCATCAGTGGACATGGAAGAGACAAGAGCCCCTTTGTTTCGCACAAAAGCAATGCCGCTGTCATACGGGACATTAAGCCATTTATGGGCATCTGTGCCCCAGGAGTCAGCTTTGCGGAGACCTTGTGTTAGAGATGTGAATCTTGAGGAAGCTGCCGCCCAGAGACCAAAAGCGCCATCCACATGCACCCAGGCATTCGAGGGATGCGCTTTATCGCATATCTTTTCAATGGGATCAAAGGCCCCGGAATTCACATTTCCTGCCTGAGTGCAGATAATGGTAGGATCTGAGTCTATCAGGATTTTTTCAGCGATCATTCTTCCCTGGGCATCCACAGGAACCCGGATGACCTGATCCCTCCCCAAACCAAGCAGGCTCAATGCTTTGAAAATACTTACATGCACTTCTTCTCCCACTATGACTTTTATGCGGGGAGCATTGAAAAGGCCATCCTTTTCTACATCCCACCCTCTCCTTTTCAATAAGGCATGACGGGCAGAAGCCAGGCATGTAAAGTTTGCCATAGTAGCCCCTGAAACAAAACCCGCTTCTGTTTCTGAGGGCAAATTCAAGACATCTATGAGCCATTTGCGGCAGATGCTTTCTATGAATGAAGCAATAGGAGAGGCCGCTTCAATACCCGCGTTTTGATCCCAAACTCCTGCCAGGAGATTCACTCCCAATGCGGCTGGCAGAGCGCCCCCTATGACAAAGCCAAAATACCGACTGCCGGCGCTTGCTACTGTAGCGGGGGAACCATACAAATCCAACTCATGTAAAACATCTAGCGGATTTAGGGAGTGCTCTTGAAGAGGCACGTCCAGAGACTTCATACGTTCCCTATCCAACTTTGACGGAAACACCTTTCTTAAATCAATATTCTTGAAATATCTTTTGGCTGCTTTTGAAAAAGCATCAATGATTTCATTCATTTGAACCTCTGCCCTCCAGCTTTTCTCTTATCAGAATCAGCACTCCCATCTATACATTTTAGAATATCGCTTTCGTCCCGGTCCAGAAACGCTAAAAACAATTCATTTCCTCAATATCCGGGGAATTCCCTTGATGAAATTATAGACGGGGCTTCTTTTTTTTATCTTTGACAAGAAAGGTATCATTGAGGCTAACGTTTTCATTCTCTTCAGTCGTCGAGCCGAATAAAACAAGGGGAAAGATTTTTTTATAACCTCAAAGAATCCTTTATCATAAGGATACCACCAAAGCAGGTTTTTGTTTTTGCTGAAATCCCGGCTGATAAATTTCGCATAGACCAGCTCCTTAAATCCAATAGGACCATGGCTTCGGCCGATTCCGGTTTGTTTGATTCCGCCCCAAACAGCCCCTGGCTCTGAATAAGAGGACATATGGTCATTGATAGTCACTGTCCCTGTGGAGAGCATATTGGCCATCTTCAGGGCCTTTTTCCGGTTTTTTGTCCACACCGATACAGTCAGTCCGTAATGCGAATCGTTTGCCAAAGCAGCGGCTTCCTCAGGATCAGAAAAACTCATGATAGGAAGAACCGGTCCAAAGGTCTCCTCTTTCATGATTTTCATGGAATGGTCAACCCGGGATAAAACCGAAGGACGGATAAAATATCCGGGTAGCTCTTTTATTCTTTCTCCTCCGTATATGATTTCAGCTCCCTTATTTCGGGCATCCTGAAGATGTTCCTCCACTTTCGCCAGTTGACTGAGAGAAGTCATGGGCCCTATGTCCACTTCTTCATCCATTGGATTTCCTATCTTCAGTTTCTGTGTCAATTCCACTGCTTTTTGTGTGAATTCGGAGGCTATACTCTTCTCCACATACGCCCTCTCCACCGAACCGCAGCTCTGTCCGCAGTTGGAAAAAGCTCCCCAGACAGCCCCCGCTGCAGCTCTTTGGATATCCGCATCCTTGAGCACGATCATTGGATCCTTTCCCCCTAATTCCAAATGAATTTTGGTCAAGTTTTGGCTGGCCAGTTCCATGATCCTTTTCCCTGTGGATGTGCTTCCTGTGAACGATATCAATTGGATATCCGGATGAGTGATCATTTCTTCTGCCTTTTTGACCGGGCACGGTACAATGTTTAAAACTCCCGGGGGAAGGCCTGCTTCTTTGAAAATTTCTCCAATGAAGAGCCCGCAAAAAGGAGTGGTGGATGAAGGTCTGAGCACTATTGTGTTTCCTGCCGTTAGTCCAGAGACTACATCCAAGAAAGGAATCATAAAAGGAAAATTCCAGGGCGATATCACCAGCATGGGTCCCAAAGAATAATACTGAATAATTCCTTTTTTATGCTTGAAGAGAATCATATGATGTTTCATTTCTCTCGGTTTGAGAAGAGCGTCCATATTATGGATGTAATAGTCCAGGGACTCCAATGAACTGGTGACCTCCATTGCCATGGATTCATGGAGAGGAGATCCTTTTTCTTCTGTTATCAATTGGCTTATTTCAAGGTATCTTTCCAGCAGTATTTGTTTGGCTTTTCTAAAAATGGCTTTTTTTGATTGGAGCGGTCTCTCTTTCCAAGAAGGATGCGCTTGTTTGGCTGCTTCGATGGCTTCCATGCAGTCCTGTTGTGATCCTGATCCAGCTCTTCCTATAGGCTCAAGGGTGGCCGGATTGATTGACTTAATCGTTTCCGCTGATTTCCTCCATTCGTTCTCAATGAACAGCCGCTTTTCTATCATTTGAATCTTCCTTTTAGAATTTTTCGGCAGCGTTATTATTATTTTGTTCGTATCGTTTCAATGAATTTTTCAGGATTGACCACAGGTCCGGCATCTGTGCTTTCAGCTGTTTGAACAAGAACTTGAAGGATCTCCCGGGGTTTTATGCCAGGATTTACCTGAAAAGCGAGCGCGGTCAGCCCTGCAATATACGGCGCCCCCCAGCTCATCCCGCCCATTCTGTCAAACGTATAGACATCGTTTCCCCTGTGGCTTGCTACAGTCTTGTTTGAGCCGGGTACTCTGATCACATCTCCTTCTGAGACGTAATATCCCGGTTCATAGTTTTCAAATTCATCAGGGTCTTTTCCGGGTTTTAGGGAAAGAATGCCATAATCGAGCATTGAAGGATCACAGGTTACGATGAGTATTCCCTGTTCTTCCATATGTGTGAGCTTTTCTTTCCATTCCTTGTAATGCGGGTAATGAGGAAACATCCCGGTTGAGATACTCACGACCCTTATTTTTTCCTCATCCGGAAGCTTCGCATTCCATTCAAGGATTTTCTCAAACGCTGAGATATAGGGCATATTGTCACTCTCCCACATGGGCACAGCAAAATATGTGAGCGAGGCACCGGGCGCAACCCCCAAATTTTTACCCACTGCGATAGATGTGACCGGGGAACCGTGCATCTGTGGGGATAAACCCTTAAGTCCTGTTTCATCATAACGGGTAATACTTTCTGTGTATTCTTTATGACCTAAAAGCAGAGGCTGGTCAATGATGGCGATCCCTATACCTCGGCCGTCTATCCCCTTCTCATGAAGAGCCCGAATCCCCAGTCCGGGATTTTTTGCATTCTCGAGAAGCTCACCTGGTTGAAATCCCCGGGGAAGTTTTTCCTCTGATGGCCACTGGGTAAGAGTATCAAAGGTCATAGAGTCTAAAATTTCCGTTTGATCTTTCAAGTCGAGTCTGACAAGAGATATATCAGCAAGGCCCCAAAACTTGTCGATTTTCTTTAGGTCTTCTTTTGTTCTTAATACAAGCTTCTCATTTTCCCCAATATCGATTCTTTTCTTCTGATAAAGGAGGCTCCTTAGAGTGAAAGGAGCCGGATCATTTCTCATCTTCCAAAAAAAGAATTCAACATCCGGATACTCAAATTTCAGCATCTGCATTCCCCCATCTTTTCCTTCTTCTTGTTTTAATGGTTCTCCAAGGACCGCTTTGATCTCCTCAGGCACGGTCAATTTATAGGCAATTCTTCCGGATTCAATATGATTTTTTATCATTGTTATCATGTCTTCTTTATTCATGATGATTAAATAACCAACAAAGAAAACAGCACACAAGACCACTGATAAAAATTTATTGTTTTTAACTTTCATAGTTATCCCTTTCTCTTTTCTCATTATACGACCTAACTTAGAATACCCTTTTTTGGGGCAAAATGTCACTCATATTCATTATTTCTCTTTCTCTGGTTTTTCATTTTCTTTTGTCAAGATAATGTGTATGATAAACGGCGAAGTTGTTTGAGAGCATACGAATCAATCCTAATGGAGGGCGAAAATGACCAAAAGAACAGGGTTCTTTTTGCTGGTAATCCTTTGCTTTGTTTTTTCTAACCTGATCTTGTTTTCAGTCTCAAAAATCCAACAGGACTCTCAGGATTATGGCAGTGCCATCAAAAAATTCGAACAGTATGTTGAGAAAAAGATACAAAGGGATAAAATCCCCGGGCTTTCCATAGGCTTTATGAAAGACGATTTTATATGGGCCAGAGGATTCGGGTATGCAGACCTTGAAAATCTGGTCACAACCAAACCTCAAAGTTCCTATCGTATGGCTTCTGTCTCCAAGACCTTTACAGCCATCGCGGTTCTCAAGTTGGCTGAAGATGGAAAAATCGACCTGGATAAGGAAGTTCAGACCTATATCCCTGACTTCCCACAAAAAAAGTGGCCTGTGACCGTGCGCCAGCTTCTTGGCCATCTCGGGGGAATCAGCCACTATAAAGACTACGATAAAGAAGGCCATTTCAAGAACCACATGAATACAGAGGAAGCCCTCTCTGTGTTTAAAGATTTCGATCTGGTGGCAGAACCGGGAACCAAATATAACTATTCCAGTTATGGATTCAACCTGCTCGGAGCGGTTGTGGAGAACGCTTCAGGCCGGCCCTTCGGAGAATGTATCACAGAGATCGTCTTCAAACCTTTAGGTATGAATGCCTCAAGAATGGACTCCCCTGAAGACCTCATCCCCAATAGAGTCCGGGGCTACCGCCTTATAAACGGGGAAATCAAAAATTCTGAATTCGTTGACATTTCAAGCCGGTTTGCCGCAGGAGGAACCCGGTCCACAGTGATAGACCTTTTAAAATACGGAAAAGGAGTCTGTGAGAAAAAGATACTAAAACCGGAGACATGGGATTCGGTTTTTTCTTCAATGGCGACCAGGGAAGGTCAATCAACTTGGTATGGAATGGGATGGAGGGTTGTTCCTTTGAAAGGTCATTTCAGTGTCGGCCACAGCGGCTCCCAACCGGAAACAAAAACGCAATTTCTCATATTCCCTACTGAAAACTTTGTCATTGCGGTTGGAGCCAATTTGGAAGAGGCAAATCTTTCCCCTTATGTGAATGCCCTGTCCGAACTTATCCTGAACCAGGATTTAAACTCCAAAGCTTTTGTCTCTGACCCTTTTGAACAGGCCATCTACAATGCCCTCTCCCAGGTGTTTGACTACGGACTCAGCAGATATGACTACTTCGGGCAACAAGCTGCAGGAAGCAGAAAAGAGGTCAGCCGGGCGTTTGATTATCTCAATCAATACGCGAGAAAAAACGCACTGAAAACAAATTTTGAAAAAACAAAAACCAAGCTAAAAAACGGGATTCATCCTTCAGAGGGAACGCCTTTTATCCGGATCGGCGCTTACATGGCTTCCTACCTTGAAATGGCTTATGGAAAATCCAAACTTCAAGAGTATCACCAATCAGGCCCACTGGCTTTTCTGTCTGACTTCAACAAACTTTCTTCTGATTGCAAATTAAGAAAAGAGATCATAGATGTAATTCATTCACTTTATGCTGACTGGGAGCACACCTATTCTGATGACCTGCGCGCCATGCACATCACCATTGAAACTGACTTTGACTCCCTTCTTCAAAAACTCAAACAGCTCTCCTCGGAAGCCCGCATTTATCCGGATTTTTCTGAAGAAATTACAGGGGCGGCCTACTCTTTCATTCAAAACAACCAAATCGAAAATGCTATGGATCTCTTGCAGAATAGTTCCGAGATATACCCGGACCAATCCTTTACCCTGCTTCTTTTAGCTGAATGTTTTGTGCTTAAAAGGGATGCTCAAAATTCCCTTGAATTTTATAAAAAAGCTCACTCCTTAGATCCCATAAGTCTTAATCATTTTGCTTCCTTTTCAGAAAAACTAAAAAGCGCGAAAAAAGCAGAAGAACTCCTTCTGCTTACAGACATTGCCCTTGAATTGTTCCCGGACAATGCGGAAGCGCACAAACAAGCCGGATATGTCTATTTTGAACTCGGGAAAAAAGAGATGGCTATTAAAATGTTTGAAAAATCACTACAAATCAATCCTGAACAAAAAGATATCAAAGATATCCTGGATAAACTTCAAAAAAACCAGGTTAAAAAGGACTGAAACATGAAGAAAACAAAATTTTTTCTTTGCCTATTCCTTCTCTTATCAAACCTCTTATCCGCACAGCAAACTGACATATATCAAAGAAAACAGCAGTTCGAAAGAAGCCGGGACTATGATGTGGTTCACTATATCATGAAGTTTACATTCGATGAGAATAACAAAACATACTGGGGAGAAACCACCATCACACTCTCCCCTCTCAAAGATGATTTCAATCAATGTGTCCTTGACGCGGCTGATTTTACGGTCACTTCGGTTATAAATTCAACGAAAATCCCCCTTGATTTTCTGCAAAAAGATGAAAAATTGATCATAAACTTGAAAAAAGCTTATGATTACGGAAAAAAAATCGATCTCACTATCAAATACCATGAACAAAATCCAAAAAATGGACTTATATTTGTCGAAGCAACACCCGATCACCCTCCTCAAATCAATACTTATTCCTGGCCTGAAAAAGCCCATCACTGGTTCCCCTGTTATGACTTCCCAAATGATAAAGCAACCAGTGAGCTTATGGCCACGGTTAAAGAGGACTACAAAGTTCTGTCAAACGGAGAGTTAAAAAAGATAGAACATGATGACAAGTCAAACATTAAGACTTACCACTACTCCCAAGAACTTCCCATTTCTTCCTATTTGATCACTTTCACGGCCGGGCCTTATGAAATTATCAGCAACTCTCTGGACGGGCTCCCTGTGGAGTACTGGGTCTACAAAAAGGATGTGTCGGACGCCATGCGCAGTTTTCGCAAGACCCCGGACATGATCTCCTTTTTCAATAAAAAGTTCGGATTTCCTTATCCCTGGGCCAAATACGCCCAAATATGCATAGCCGGTTTTGGCGGAGGCATGGAAAACGCCAGTGCAACCATACTGGGAGACGCGACCATTCATGACAAAAGAGCTGAACAGGACTTTTCAAGTGATTCTCTGGTCGCTCATGAACTGGCTCACCAGTGGTGGGGCGATACAGTCACCGAACGGACATGGAGCCATGTCTGGCTGAGTGAAAGTTTTGCCACTTATTCAGAATACCTGTACATCCATCATGACCTTGGAGAAGATGAAGGAGCTGTGAACCTCAAGCAAAAAAAAGACAGTTATTTGTCAGAAGCTCATCACAGGTACATAAGACCAATTGTGTTTGACAGATACGACAGTCCTTGGGATATAATGGACGGCCATTCCTATCCCAAAGGAGCTGTGGTCCTCCATATGCTGCGTTTTATCATGGGAGAAAAACCTTTTTTCAGAGCGCTCAATCATTTCATCACCAACCACGCTTTCCAGGTTGTGGACACTTATGACTTTATGACCTCCATCAAAGAGGCCACCGGACAGAACCTGGACTGGTTTTTTGATCAGTGGATCTTTAAACCGGGTCATCCCGTGTTCAAAATCAATAAAAAATGGGACCCAGCAGCCAAAGAACTGACTTTGACCATCGGTCAAACACAAGATTTTTCCAAGGGAGTTCCTGTATTCACACTGCCTGTCATAGTGGAAGTGACAACAGAGGAAAAAACTTTTACAAAAAAATTCTGGATAGATAAAAAAGAAAATAAATTCTCTTTCAAAGCCGCTTCAAACCCTCTTATGGTCCGGTTTGACAGAGGCAACTTCCTGCTTAAAGAATGGTCCTTTGACAAAACACTGGATGAACTCCTTTTTCAACTCAAAAAAGACGATGTGATCGGAAGGATGTGGGCCGCATCAGAAATGATCAAAGACAAATCTGATCCGAAAGCTGTATCCGCATTGATCGAAGCGGCTGAAAAAGATCCCTTTTGGAGCGTCCGGCAAAGTGCGGTCAAAACCCTGGGGAAAATGGAAAACCCGGAACTGATCCCTGTGCTTAAGAAAATTTATAACGACAAAAGCTCAAAAGTGAGAGCAGAGGTTGTTAATGCCCTGGGGAATCACAAAAAAAAGGAGTTAAGGGCCTTTTTCAAACAGACTTTTTTGACAGATAACAGCTACCTGGTTCAAGCAGAAGCTTTAACCGCCCTGGGAAAATGCGGCGATCCATCAGATATTCCGTTTATGGAAAAAGCAAAGAGCACAGATTCACCCAGAAACATCCTAAAAAGAGCGGCTCAGAGAGCTATTGAAATAATAAAGAAGGGCTGACTAATCCACAGATTCTTTCTTGGACTGGGTTTCTTCGATCACGTCCGTTCTGATCTTTAACATGTTTTTCAAACTAGATTTATATCTGGATTTGGCTTTAGCGAGAAGAGTCGGACAGCGGACCTGACCTGCAATCTGCTGAGCCAGAGTTCCGAAAAAGAAGCTCTTAAAGCGCGGTTCTTCCCGCATTCCCAGTATCAGGAGGTCACATTCCCGGGCCCGACCTGTCACAGCATCCGCTATGTTTTCATTTTCATCAATGATGAGCTGTGCCTTTGGAATCTGAAAGAGGCTCCGCGCCCTTTTGAGTGCTTCTTCGGCCTTCCTTCTTTGAATCCGGCTGCATCCGGGCGGAACCACAGTCATTAAAGTCACATCCGGTTTTTCCTGTCCGTAAAGACAGTGAACCAGCCTGACCTTTAACCGATCATGGATCTCTTTTCCTGCTATGGGAATGAGGATGCGCTTTAATGGAGTTTTAAAAGGCAAATCACTCTTAAGAACCGCCACATCACAGGGTTGGTGGGATATCACATGGTGGATCAGGCTGTTTTCCATAGGATCTTTCTCCTGCTTGTGTCCCATAAGTATGAGCTGACAGACATTCTCTTTGGCAGCCCTCACGATCTCAGGAGCCACTGACCGGGCTATTTTGGTCAAAGATGCGAAATCTATGTTTTGAGCAAAGGCAGTCTCCTGGGCTTTATGCAAGACTATCTGAGCTTCTTTAAGAAAAGGTTTGGCTTCTTCATATTCCGTAATACTGGGCATTTCTATAATATTCAAAGAAATAATCTCACCTCTAGATGCCTGGGCGATCTTCCCTCCTATATAAACAAGGGGTTCAACCCGTTCAGGATTGGCCAAAGGAACCAGTATTTTATACTTTTGGGTTCTTTTCAGTACCAGAAGTTCAGGGGACTCGATGATTTTGGGCACATCAGCGATCCATACTCTTTTTGAAAAAAACACGGCATAAATCAATAAACCGACCCCGATCCAACCCAACGCCAGAACAAAAGCCAGTGTTTGCGTGAAAATCTGATAAACAGCGATCCCCATACTTGTGATAATTCCTAATATTGGTGTCAGCGGGAAAAAAGGAACCCTGAAAGAAGAAGGATTGCCTGTGCTTCTTTTTCGATAGATAATCAGAGCGATGTTAACCAGGGAAAAAGTGATGAGAAAGAGCAGGCTGGAAGCCACACCAATGGTTTCAAGCGGCAAAAAAACAGCTGCAGCTATAAAAATCAAACCGCTGACCACAATGGACATCACCGGAGTTTTTTTTATGGAATGAATACGGCTTAATTTATTGGGGAGCATCCAGTCGCGACCCATGGAAAAGGCGACTCTCGACGAAGCCATGATAGTGGCATTCAAAGCGCTGAGCGTGGCAAAAAGCCCTCCTCCTATGATCAAAACCACTCCGAATCGAGGCATAAAGCTCTGGGCAGCTCTTATAATGCCTATCTCTTTGTATTTTCCCAGCAGCTTCCACACAGGAAGATTCTCTGCCGGCGTTACAGCTCCCAGGGATACAAACACCACTAAAATATAGATAACAATGGTTATTCCCAGAGAATAGAGAATGGCCTTAGGGATTGTTTTCCGGGGCTCTCTGACCTCCTCGCTTATGGTTGCTATCAGGTCATATCCCTCAAAAGCAATAAAAGTCAACCCCATGGCTGCAATGACCCCGCTGAAACCAAAAGGGAGAAAAGGCTTGAAATTTGCTTGGACGGTCTGAGGGGCTGAAAAAACCTGCTTGAGGCCGAAAAAAATAAAAACACACAGGATAATGATCTTGGTCAGAGTGATCACATTTTCAGTTTTTCCGCTGGCATGAGTCCCCATGATGTTAACGATTATAAAAGCAACAGCCACCACAAAAGTGAAAAAAGCAACAGAGCCGCTGCGGCCGACCACTTCCATCAAAAACTGACTAACAGGCGGCGTGTATCTATGAAAAAATTCCAATAAATAGCTCCCGAAACCCTTGGCATAAAGGCTGCAGGCCACTAAATAAGCACACCACAGCATCCATCCTGATGCGAAAGCTATCATATTTGGCATTACTTTTTTGACAAAAGAATATCCGCCTCCGGCTTCTGGAATCGCGCTGGAAAGTTCGGCATAACTCAGAGCGGTGAACAGAGTGACCACTCCGTTTAAGGCAAAGGCCAGAAGGGCTCCCGGCCCGGCGTTTCCTGAGGCAATACCTGTAAGAACAAATATCCCCGCTCCGATCATTGCGCCGACACCGATCATGGTGGCTTCAAAAACACCCAGATGTCTTGCCAGTTGAACCGGGTCGGAAGGAGCTGATGTGATTCTCTTTTGGTTTCTCATCCTTTTTATTCTATCCTGTTCAGGAATGAGATACTATTATAAATTAGACCACTCTGTTCTCAAGCGCGCTATTTCCTGTCCGTCGCTTTCTCTGATAAGTTGGTGTATGTACTGGAGACACTTCCCTGCTCTGACTATTTGCGTGCGGGATGTGATCCAATCTCCGTAAAAAGTCTCGTTTCTATAATTGACCTCTATTCTGGTCAATCTCGAATTCATTATGACCTTTTCCGGCACTGTCTCCACCGCACACTTGATATAAACAACATTATTCACATGACGGTTAAAATCAAGGTCTGCTTTTAATACGGGAAACCTTAACTCCAGGTCACTTTTATTAAAATCCGGAAGACGCTTAAACTCATCATTTACAGCCCTTTTTTCATCCAATGTAAAGGAAGGGAGGTGCTCCTTTATTTTTACAGGCTTTTTCTTTTTGAGATCCACAGCCATCCAGGATGATGTGGCTTTGGCGGCTATTGATTTTGAAGTGTGTATTTCATATTCCCTCAGGGTAAAAATTCCCTTGATCAGACAGGGCCAGGTCTTAACCTCAATGGTTTCTCCCTTCTTCGGGTAATGATCGATCTCTATGTGATACCTAGAAAGAATCCAGGCAAGATTTTTCTTCAGCAGCTCCTCTCCGGAAAGGCCTAAGGCAAAGGCATGTTCAGCAGCGGATTCCTGAAGGAAATTCAACAGCATCTCCAGTTTCAGTTTTCCCCTAAAATCCACATCAAAGTTGCGAATTGTAAACTTTTGTGTATATACCTTATCTGTCATTTCCCGGCTTCCAGATCCAATGACTTTCTTTCCAGTTCGGCAATTTTGATTGATATGAGCCTCTGTATGGAACGGGACTCGATGAATCCGACCAATTTGTCATCCTCTGTCACGACCGGAAGGCACTGCATGCGGTTTCTTTCCATCTCTTCCTTTGCTTCAGTCATAGATGTTTCAGGGTGAGTGACGGCAATGACCGGTTCCATCAAGTCATAAGCTAACAGAAACTCATTCAATCCTGAAAGCATGAAGGTTTGTTTCAGATGATCGATGGATATAACCCCCATGAGAAACTTATCTTTGTTCACTACAGGATAATAAAGATTATCATGGCTGCTGAATATCTCCAGAATTTTATTCAAACACATGTTTTCATAGATGACAGGAGGATTATTATCCATTATATCCTTGACCTTGCTTTGCTTTATCAGATCTTCCTCTGTTATATTGAGGCCTGCTTCTCCGGCTTTGATCACTGCCATTTTGACAAAAGGCGGACCAGCCAATTCAAGAACAAAGACCGTTGAGATGATGATGATAACAATGGCGCTGCTGATTTCTCCTGGAAATTTATTTCCTGCCAGGATAGAAAGGCCTATAGCCACACCTGCTTGGCTGAAAAGGCATAACGGTAAATACTTGCGGACTGACTGTGATGCTTTGGAAATCCGCGCTCCAATGGTCGCACCCGCCATTTTCCCTGTTGTTCTTCCTATAAGGTAGACCACTGCGATCAATAACAAGGGGACACTCATATAACTGAGATTCAGTTCAGCCCCGACCAAAACAAAAAACAGGACAAAAATGGGAGGAGTAAAGCCTTTGAGAAGGTCAAACATGTCTTTGCTTTTACGCGGAGTCAAGTTGACCACTGTCACTCCCAGGGACATGGAAGCCAGCAGAATATCAAATCCCAATAGAAGCGCTGTTCCTAAAGCCAAAAGCACAATTCCCACAGAAAACGCGAGCACTCTTTCTTTCTCACTATGGCTCTTGAGTATCTTGTTCAACACGAATCCTGAGAACACACCGATAAAAAGGGATCCCGTGATTTCATACAGAGGAGAAATGAACGTTCCCAGCATGCTGCTGCTTCCGTCTCCTAAAAGAAGGCCGGCTATGCTGGAGGCCACGGCAAAAAGCAAAAGAGCAAGCCCATCGTCCATAGCCACAATACCGAGAATAGTGGTGGTCAAGGGCCCTTTGCTCTTGTATTCCCATAAAACATTTGTGGTGGCAGCCGGTGCTGTGGCAGAAGCGATAGCGCCTAAAAGCAGCCCCAGCGCCCAGGCTGTACTGGAATTATCCATAAACAAGCTTCCAACCAAGCCTACAAAAACAGTCACAAGAACAAACGCGGCAATTCCTTCAAACAGAAGAACATAAATGATCTGTCTTCCGTATTTTACAAAAGTCTCTTTTTTAAGCTCTCCTCCGATGGTGAAACCAATAAGACCCAGTGCAAAATAATTGAAAAGCTGGAACGATTCCATAACCTGCTCATTGACTATGTTGGCTCCGGTCTTACCGAGAAGAATGCCCACGGCAATATATCCCACTACCTGAGGTATCCGCAGTTTCTGGAACAAACGCCCCCCGTAAGTCCCTCCGAACAAGGCTAATCCTAAAAGGATCAATACGTTCAGATGGATTGCCGGTATGTTTGAAAAAAAATTGAGAATTGAGTCAAACAATCATTCACTCCACTTGGTTCTGCTCTTCCTTTGGAAAAGATTCAAGAACAAAAGGATTTTTTCTGCCTCTTTAACGGAATTCTCTCCCCAGCCGGGGAAATATCTATATATTCCTTACTGATCTTCCTATAAAAAGTGTATCATTTTATATCATATATGGGGGAAATAATCAACTGGCTCTGTTCACATTAATGGTGATGTCCTTATAATTATTTCTTTTCTATCCAGTCATGAATTCTTATAATATACTTTCAAAAGGAAACCATGCGTAAATTGAGCTTTTTCTTTCTTATCTGTCTTTTCTTGCTTTTCTCTCAGTGCCGGACCCACCGATCCATTGAGCTTGAACCGGGAAAAGAGGAAATATCCAGTGAACACCTCTTGAGGATTAATGACATTATCCAGCTATCCATTGAAAACAAAGATATTCCCGGCGCTGTGGTGCTGGTGGGAAGAAAGGACAAGGTCATCTTCCGCAACACCTATGGAAATTCCCAACTGGTGCCCGAGCCCCGACCTATGGAACAGGGCATGCTCTTTGACCTGGCCTCGCTCACCAAGCCTGTGGCCACAGCGACTTCCATCATGATTCTGGTTGAGAGAGGCAAGCTTCATTTGAGGGAGAAAGTGAAGGACTATATCCCTGGATTCAAACCCTTCACGGATGAACTGGGTGAAATCGGAGAAGACGCCCGAATATGGCATCTTCTGACCCACACATCAGGACTTCCTCCTTATATACAGGATGAAAACATCACTGCCCATTTTGGAAGCTTCTGCACGCTTGAGAATCTGATCGCCTATATCGCTGCCCTGGACAAGACAAATCCTCCAGGAGAAGAATTTCACTATTCCTGTCTGGGATTCATATGTCTCTCCTCTATTATCAAACAGATAACCGGACAAAATTTGGCCGAGTTCTCGAGAGAAAACATATTTCTCCCTCTGGGCATGCATCACACTCTCTTCAATCCTCCCGAGGAACTAAAAGAAAGGTGTGTTCCTACCGAAGTAACTGAGGACCTGTTTCTTAAAGGATTGGTGCACGACCCTCTGGCACGGCTTTTAGGAGGAGTGTCGGGGAATGCAGGGCTTTTTTCAACAGCCGATGACTTAGCCATCTTTGCCCGGATGCTTCTCAACAAAGGCACATACAAGGAAACCAGGATCTTAAGCCCTCTGGCTGTAGAGCGGATGACTGAGATCTGCAGTCAGGTCCCCTTTGCAGGACGGGGATACGGCTGGGACCTGGATTCTTCTTATTCCTCCACAGGAGGAGACCTTTTCGGCGCTTCCTCTTTCGGCCATACAGGTTACACCGGAACGTCCCTGTGGATAGACCCTGAAACTCAAATCTATATCATTCTTCTTACGAACAGAGTGCACCCGGATGACCAGGGCTCTGTGGTCTCTCTGCGCAGCAAAATAGCCAACATCGCTGCCTCTTCCCTCTTCAAAACAAAAAAAGGGAATTTTTACTGAGAAGATAAGTTATGATATGCTCTCTCAAACTATATACTCATTCCCATAGCAGTATATGACAATGATGATATTTTCCATCTTATCTGTTTCTTTGACAAAAAGGGAATCTCCTTTAACAACCATAAGGTCTCAACCTCTTCCGCTACGAGCCCATAAATTGTTTATAGGCCTTCCATTTACAGGACTGGGCTTTTAGGATGATTTTTTCAGACAGAGCCGGAGAAATCCGGTGAGCGAGCCATCCAAATTTCCCCAGGGGCGTCATCACAATTTTCTTTTTTCGCTTTTCCATAGCTTTGAGTATGATACCGGCTGCCTGTCTTTGGGTATGATGTACCGGCCGATTCGAAGGCACCAGGGACCCGTTTGCCGCTAAAATCCTTTTTTCAGGGTCGTGCTCCGTAAATCCAAGATAGATCACTCCTATATGCACCCCGTAAGAAGCGAGCTCCATACGCAGTGAACCACAAAAATAGGTCAGAGCTCCTTTACATGCACAGTAGAGAGAGGCCTGAGGAAGGCCGAACAAACCGGAAATAGAGGATATAAATACAACCTGTCCTTTGGTTTGGATGATAGAATCGATGGCTGCTTTTGTGAGAAATACGCCTCCCATCAAATTCGTATCCACCAGCTGCCTGCAGACTTCGTAGGAAAGCCGGTCAAAACGGCCGCGCATGGATACACCGGCATTGTTGATCAAAATATCGAGCTGTCCGTATTTAGCGATGGCTGTTTGAACGATCCTTTGCGCATCCTCCCAGACGCCTACATCTCCGCACACGGCTTCTACGTCTCCTCCCATTTTTAAAAGCTTTGATTTCGACTGTTCCAAACGCCTCCCTCCTCTTGCATTGATCACGACCCTGGCCCCTTTCTCTACTAAAGCTCTGGCCAATGCAAATCCGACACCCCGGCTCGAACCACTCACGACCGCTACTTTGTTGCTGAATGCACTCACAACTCCCTCCCATTACCGTTAAGAAATCCATAATCTTGAAGACTCTGTATGGATTCTGAAATGGTTGTCTCGATATTGGTCTCCTGCATGTTCAATTCCTGATTGGCTTTCGCTGAACTGTAGTAGGCGCGTATACAGGAAAACTTGGCTAATCTCTCCTCAAGAACCGGTTTTCTTTTGGATATCTTTCCGGATAAAGAACCAAACAGCCCTCCGAAACGCATGAGAACCTTTGGAACAACGAGGCGGGGAGGTTTTTTCTTCGCAATCCGAAATACGGTAGAGAAAAAATCAAAGTAGCTCATATTCAAACCTCCCAAAATATAGCTTTGTTCTGTCCTCCCATTAAAAAGTGAGGAGACCATGGCTTTGGCCGCATCTCTGGCATTAACGAAATTCCTTCCGCCTGGAGGCACAATCCGGATATCCCTGCTGATATACTGCCGGATAAGCTCTCCGGAACTGGGCCTTGAATCATAGGCTCCAAACATAAAGGTGGGAGCAACGATCACAGCATCCAAGTCGTATTTTCTCACATAACTTCGGACCAATCCCGATGCCTTGTACTTTGATTCCATATAGGCAACGCCTCTATAAGCATTGGGAAAGGGAGCCTGTTCGTCCCCGGGGTTCTCATAGGTGCCGAACTGATAGGAACTGGCTGAGCCCACATAGACCACACGCTCGATCTTAGCCTTAAGAGAGGCATCCAATATCTTTCGGGTCCCGTCGAAATTAATCTTCCAGATTAAATCCGGATCACCCCAAATATCCGTCATTGCCGCACAGTGGAAGAGATAGCGGCATCCATAGAGCGCCCCGGCAAGGGAGCTGCCTCCGTTTAAAAGGTCGCCTTTAACGGTTTCAATATCCAATCCCTCCAAGCTCCGGGATGTGCTTTTCGGATGAATGAGCGCTTTGACCGAAAACCCCTTTTTTAAAAGCTCTCTGACGAGATGGCTTCCCAAAAGACCATCTGCCCCGGTAACAAATACCTTTGTTCCTGACATTTCACACACCTCCTAAGATTTTTTCCCTTTTTCAGGTACCTACACTTAATCTAGGAGGGTTGACACACTAAGTTGTCAGGAGGATG
>CAZSZS010000049.1:0-4955 GCA_964611275.1 uncultured Eubacteriales bacterium | reverse complement strand
ACTCTCATGTGGGCGAGGGAGAAAACCAGAGCGGTCACTAAATTAGAACCGAATTTTCCAAGGAATGGTTCAAATTTTTTAAGGAAGATTCCCCTAAAAAGGAGCTCCTCATTTAGACCATTGGAGAGAACAAAAATCAGGATCCACGGGGCTGCAGACAGAAGGCGCTCCAAGCCGGAATCGGCATTTTTGACCTGCAAAATAAGAAATCCGGCAAAAGCAAAAAAACCGACCAGCCCGATGACCAGCCCATAACGAAGGCGGCCCTTTTTAAAATAGATCGACCCCAGTTTCTGTCCGGATATTAAAGTGAGGAAGATAATGGGGATGATGATCCAGAGGCTTTGGGAGAGCTTGGCCACAGCCATTCCTTTCATGCTGGATGCTTCAAGGCCAAGTGATTTTATAGGCAAACCGCTGAACCGCCAGGCAAGATATTGGCAGAAGGCCGCCAGAAAAAAGGCAAAGGGAATAGGCCAAAATTTATTCCATTTTTTCTTTAGGGCAAATACAATAGTCAAGGCTATAAATAGAACACAAAGACCGACCCGGATGAGGTTCTCCGTATGATCCGGTATTTTTTCTGAAAATGTGATGCTGGGAAGGAAAACGATCAAACCGGTTATAAAAAAAAGGAAGAACCATCCAATACGCTTTAGTTTCATTTTTCACCTCTCTGTAGATTTGATTCTTGAGCAGCCTTTTTCGCAAACATGTTTCTTCCCTGAATGATCAGGCTTTTCAGGAAATCAATCGCTATCAATACTAAGATGAGGGCCATAAGGATGTTGGCTATGACCCGGAGATTGAGATAGGGAAATTCGATAAAAGGCGCCTCAATAGGTTTATTGATGACAATACCGAGAATGACCAGTTGGAGGCCGCTTTTTAAGAGATTCACCCATTCAGAAGTATTGAAAAATTTGACCGCATAGGCGGCGAGCCCGATACCCAGTAACGCCAGGAGAGCTGAAGAATACCATTGTGACGCGGCAGGAGTTAACAGTGATTGAGGATTTTGAAAATCAATCGTCTTGAAGAAGAGAGTGTTGGAACGGAGATAGACCCAGACAAGGGCCGCATAACCCACAAGCATCAGAATGAAGGGGATGACCTTGGACCGGGCCTGCCTTTTTCGAGCCGTTTTTTGCCCGTTTATCTTGAGTTTAAACCAGGGCAAACGTATATCTTTCTGGCTCTGGGTCACAAAATAAAGAAAGATGCCTACCAAACCCAAATCAAAGACAAAACTCATTGGCACGTAGAAAAGTCCCTGGAAGCTGTTGATTTTAGGGATATAAAAGAAGGGAAATACGAGCATGCTGGTCTTAAAAACAAAAGAGAGGAGCGTAAGGCTGAAGTGGAGAGCAAAGAGAACTCCTGTGTACCGGAGAAGATATCCTTTAAAGCCTGGGGCAATGATTTCAGAGTCTTCGATATACCTTTCAGCGACTTTCCTGGGACTTCCATAGTTATCTATGACTTTGTCAAGGGTGCTTTTGTTGATTTCTCCAAATTCCTGTTCTGCTTTTTCAAGAATATGGCTCTTTATTTCATTCAATATCTCTTCTTTTTCAGAAACAGCAGCAAGATAATGACTGATTTCTTCAAGATATTTATTCAATTTTTCATGCATTTTTATTTTCCTCCGAAATGTGTATTAAGATTTCGTTTTGTCTACGCCAGATACTGAGAAGCTGACGGCGGACATCCTGGCCTTTTTTTGAAATGATATAAAATTTACGGGGCCTTTTGTCACTGACATCCCATTGGCTTTTAATGAGCCCCTTTTTCTCAAGCCTTCTGAGAAGGGGATAGAGAGTGTTTTCTTCGATCAAGTACCCTTTTTTCTTGAGTTTTTTCACTATGGAATATCCATACATCTTTCTTTCAAGGAGGACAAGAACCAGAACTTGAAGGAATCCGCGGTTCATCTCCGTCTCAAAAGGGGTGATATCTGTTGCCATAAAGAACACCTCCCTTATTTTTTATCTATACTGTGTACCACATAATTACTGTGCACTACATATATACTGTATGTAAAACAGTATGTCAAGCGTTTTTTTTCAATATCTCCCGCACCACATGAATCACTCATATCTATTGTTTTTTTGTTGACCGGGTGTTTCCCTTAAAATAGCATTTAAGGATACTGTTCCGGATTGAAATTAAGACGTGATTCGGGCCCTCTTCAATGACTTGATAAGGGACTTATGATAAGATTAGGGACATGAAAATTTCAGCGGTTACCTCAAATAATCAGTCATTATATTCAATGTTGATCGCTCATTACTTCTCTTTCAGGTACTGTTCAAGCACAAAAAAGTAAGAAGCTCCCATACCACCGCCGAGCTCATGATAGATTTTTTTCAGTTCTTTTTTTGTAACTCGGATCTTTTCTGACCGAAAGAACTCGTTAATTGCCCTGACGTTCATCTCTGTGTCCAGCATGTCCTGGACTCCGGCACGGAAGCCATCGGGATCCCATCCAGAGATGCTGTTGTAATCATCAATCCGAAGCTGGGCACCCCTCACCATAGCTTCAATCATATCTTCCGTAAGAGGACTCTTGATCCCAAGCATCCCCATCATCTGCTCTGTGAAGAGAAGACCTATAACATAGGACGTCTTCAAAGTCCAAGAAGAGGAAGAATCGCCGGTTCCGGAAAATCTCTGTTCAGTTTTAAGTCATGTGGCAATAAAATCGGTAATAAGGATGTTTTCCCTGTCTATAACGTGCAGCGACCAAAGCTTGATGTGATCTCCGGGAGTGGTCACAACAGTTCCAGCCGGATAATCGGCAAAATATATAGCCGGTGTGGGAATATCCACAGCCCCCCACCGTGTATATCCCGTGGGAAACCGCTCAAAGATATCCGGCCGCACATGTTCGGCATCCTGAACAGGCGGAAACTGGCTTGATGACATCCCCAAAGGATTCATGATGTGCTGCTGGACGTAATCCGAAAAAGACAGGCCCTCAGGATTCGTCACTTCAACAAGATATCCCAGCGTGGCCATCCCCATGTTGGAATACTGAAACACCTTCCCGACTTTAGCTCCCCACAGCGGTAAGAGCGTTTCACTGTAGGGTTGGAATTTCTTTTGGGAATACCAGAATTTCAAATGTTCACCTAAAGGCTTGGGTGGCATGAAATCAGGATGAGCTACGTTAGATAAAAGCCCGGCCGAATGTGTGAGCAGATCCTTGACCATGATCTCTCTATCCCCTAAAGGATTGGTGATTTGAAAATCTTTGAGATAAATGTTGATAGGTTCATCTAATCCCAGAACTCCCTTCTCGACCAGTTGCATTATAGCGGTCGCTGTGTAGACTTTTCCCATGGAGCCGGAATGACAGACGATTTGAGGGGTCATAGGTGTTCTTTCCTCCAAATCCGCATAACCAAATCCGGCCTCCCAAATGATTTTTTCTCGCCTGGACAGAGCTATAGTCAATCCCGGTGTTCCTCTGTCTTTGACGACATAAGGGATGAATGCTTTTAGGGCGCTGATCAGCCGGACATCACTCTCGTTCTCAGGATTTTGTATCTCAACAAAAGGGACATCAGATCTTGATTCGTGCTTACAGGATAAAAGAGTCCCGATCATGCAAAGACAAGTAAGTACGAATAATGAAAAAATGATCCTCTTGAGGCTAATGTTTTTCATTCTATCCTCCAAAAAAACAAAAAATATACATTTTGTTCAAACATTTTATTTTTGTTATTTTAAAAGCATACATACCAGGAGTGAAATATATTATTAGTATTAAATGATACTTATAACGTATTAATGAAGCCACTCCCCGGGCTTGTGAAGATTCCACAAAGAATCCATGTTCCTGAAAGCTTTAATCTTTCATTGGGAAGTATAGAGAATCAATCCAGGGCGCTTTTCTTATTTATTACGCTTTTATTTTGGTCATTTATGAAATTATTGTTTCTGTCTGAATTCAAAAATCATCAATCCCCTTTTGGCCTCCGCTACATAGATATAATCCCCATAGACGAAGATATCATGAGCCCCAGTGACTTTTCGATACTCAGCAACCTCACGCGGATTGGCCGGATCACTTACATCAAGCACTTCGATATTATAATTATCTGCAACATACACATGCTTTTCATCTCCCCACACACCCAGTGCTTCTCCACCATCATCATCACAGTAACTTCCGATGATTCGGGGTGATTTTCTGTGGGAGATATCCAGAATCTTTATCCCGTTACCATGACATCCAGCATACAGAATGTCACCGTGTATGTGCACATCCCAGGCGCCTTTCGTGCCTGCTACCGTCGTGATCATCTGAGGCGAAGAAGGCTCTGTCACATCAATAACCTTGACGCCGCTACTATGACTTGCCAAATACGCGATACCCTCAATAATATCAACTCCCTCCGCATAACTATCTCCAAAATGTTTCATAGGAGTGATTTTGCCAGGATCACTGATATCCAGAGTCTCCAATCCATCACTGCTAGCGATAGAGGCATATTTGCCGTTAACATGAATTCTATTTGTTTTATTTCCAATGACACATTCACCGAGCTTTGCAGGGTTTTCAGGGTCCTTCACATCCGCGATGACCAACCCACTCTCACTTGATATATAAGCAAGACCATTATCTACGTATATACCGAATGTGACGCCTGCGGGTATTTTTCCAACCTCTCGTGGACGCCTGGGTTGACGGACATCAACGATCACAACACCATCATTGTTCGTGACGTAGGCATAGCCTTCAGCTACATGCACACTGTACCCAACGCCAATTCTGGAAGTGCTGATCAGACTCAGATCCTCTTTTCCGAAAGCGATACAAAAAACGGACAACAAACTCATTATAAAAACCAAAGCCCTTTGCATGATGACCCTCCTCTCATTGGAGATGCACGAATGAATTATAGGGGAATTGACCATCATAAGCAATCCACGGAAAGGGGGAGTTC
>CAZSZS010000048.1:0-3629 GCA_964611275.1 uncultured Eubacteriales bacterium | reverse complement strand
GAAAGCCCACTCTTTCTGTGATTCATACGTACATTCCGTGCTTCTGAGATAAGGAAGAGCCGGTCCCATAAAAACATCTTCCACATTTTCCGTTCTTCCCCCGCATGTGCTTGTATAAAGGGCCTCGATCAACTGTCCTTTGTAAACCGCCACTTCGCCTTTTGTTTTCTCCACAGCTTCTGTGCTCAACGGATGCTCTGCGTTCATTCCTTTGTAAAATTGGGAGTTCGGTGTGTCATCCAGGTCAAAATCAAGCCCGTCATTCAGCTTCACATTTTTAAGAGCATATGTCCGTGCGGCTACAGCCTGAGCTTTTTGAGCTTCCAGCTCCCTGAATGCATAAGGAGACAGCTCACTGGGAACAACCGACTTCAAGTAGTCTTCAATATAAAGAGTATTGATCAATACAATTCCCCGGGTGCCTTTCTTGAGTATAAAAATCCCTCTGTAATCCCGGCCTTCATAAGATAAATAGCTCTGATAGCTGGACGGAATGAAATAAAGAACCGCTTCTTCATCCAGACTCTTTACTTTATCCCCGACCATTATCCACAACGGTCTGGAATCCTTATCCGTTATATCTTCCCTTATGATCCACGGGTCATATTTTCCGATCTCTCCCAACCTGGCAATGAATCCGAGCGCATCACTTCGGGTCGGAAAGTCTCCGACCATGATACGAAACTGACCTGTGACGTCTACGCCGGGGCTTCTGGTTATAAAGACCTTGTGCAAAATATTATTTCTTAATTCCTGGGCCATTAATTCCGCCCCTTCTCTTTCTTCAGAATAAGCGACTTGAACCAGGTACTTTTCGTTCAATTTGTCCTTTTTTCCTTTTATATATGCTTCACCGGCATTTTCAGCGATCAGCTTATAATTTGTTTCAACCTCATAGATGTTCATCCCCGAAGAAGCTGTGATCTCGATATTTCTCAGATTGTCCCCCAATCCGACCCTTACGACCGGATTTTGAATGGAATATCCGTGAAAAAAGTTTTTCTCACTTCCGTATTCCAGAGGAATCCAGCCCGCAATAAAAACAGACATCGCTATGACGATAAAGTACTTCAAATTTTTGAAAATGAGTTTTCGCATGATGCTGACTTTTTTCTAAGTTTTATATAATTATAGTCTTTTTTTCTTTATAATGTCAATAAAAATTACAATATATTCAACATTTTTATTTTACCATACAATATATTGTATGGCACCTCTTTCTTCATGTTCGTACACTCTAGCGGAAATCATTCCCCCTGTCAAGGGCAAAAATATATTTTTTTCTTACACTTTTTTGCCTGAAACATTAAACTTATCTTACGGAGGACAAAAAATGAGAAAAAAGATACTAGGGGTCATCTGTCTGGCAGTCTTTTTTTCCTTTGGCTTTGGACGAATCTTACTAACAGCACATAAATAATTAATATTTATGTTTTTCAAGCAGGGGCCATGCTCTAGTGGAAAAAGACTCTATAAACCGATCGAGATATTCTCTTTCATTTGGAACTGCTGGCAATACAAACATAATCTCCTTACTTCTAGAAACAGCAATTAATGTAGGAGCATATTGAGGGATATACTTTTTGAATCTATTCATTTTGATTATTTCAAATTCAGCTCCTAATTTTTCCCTAATAAATTCTAGATTATCTTCCCTTGTGAACTCACCTTCCGGAATAACTCCTATGACTTTATATTTTTTAGGTAGTCTGTTCAGAACTTTTACAATCTCTAAACAAGGACGACAATTCTTCACAGAAAAGAACAAAAAAAGAAAAAGAGATGATTCACTCTCATTTTCTATTACATGGTGTGGGAATTTCTCAAATATATTTTCCTGATGAATTTTATACACATAAGAAGACAAAACTAAAATGATCACCCCTAATAAAATGATAATATAATTTCTCATCTTATCTCATATTTGAGGACCTCATATTCATCCATAAAATCCTTTTCCCTTAAACAGGCGGAAAGAATGTAAAGATAATGATTCTCACGGTCATAAAAACAAGCCGGTCCGCTATTCCTGTAATCTACGGCATCAGACAGATTGACTTCTCTGATATATTCTCCTTCAGAATCGTAAAACTGAAGGGTTGCTCTCCATAGGTCTGACTCTTTATCCAGATTGGTGTAAAGGATCATACTGTATCTCTCATCTGCAAAAACGCCTCTGATCCAGGACATCTTCATCCTTTCAGTCGTTATGACTTCACCTTCCAATATTCGTTCATAAGCTTTCCTTATTCTTGGGGTTACACTTGGCTTTATGTAATTTTCAGTATCTTTTCCAAAGACCTCTCTTTTCATAGTGTTCAGATCTATCTTTATGATTTTTGCCCGGCCTTCCCAAGCGTAATAGACATGATCATTGTAAACATCAAAAAAAGCAAATCCGCTCGTAGCTTTGGCTATTTCTGGGTATTTACTTTTATATTCTTTCTCTGAAGAGAATCCGTATTTTGCATAGTCAGGAAGAAGATAACGAATCTTTTGGTCATTGAAATCCTTCATATAAAGATTGTATCCCTTCCCATTTTTTGATCTTATATAATCTCCTATAATGACGTTTTCCTTATACAATTTTATATTTTGTGGGGCTCCCAAACATAAAAGTTTATTTATTCTCTTAAAATCATCATTTCTATTTTTCTTTAAGATAAGAATCCTGTGCTTTCCCGTATCAAGAATCGCAAAATAGGGATTTTTATAATCACAGGATCCAGGAAGCACAAATTCCTCTGGTCCGGGTCCCTTTCTTCCAATCGTTTTATATAAATCTCCTGAATTCTCATATAACTTCAAATGCCCTTCTTGGGCATGAGGGACAATGAACAACTCATCTTCCGTGACTGCAAAATGATACGCTGTTAGATAAGCCTTTTCCTGAGAGATCGGGAATCGGTCCACAAGCCTTATGTTTACATCAGCAAAGATCAAATCATTCGCCATAAAAAGAAGAATGAAGAATACATAGTAAAGTTTTTTCACTTTCATTTTTGATTCCTTTCTTTGATGAATAGGAGTGAACCAGCAGCTTTCTTCCAGCCCACTCCTGCTTAAGTTTCTAATGTTGCGCTATTTAAACTTCTTCGTGTATGACAATCGAACAATCCGAAGGATCACCTAAACAGTACCAACCCAGCCCAACATGGTATGGTTTTTGATCAGGATTTGCATGTATTATCCATTCCATAGTACCGTAATAAACAGTATCCGCTTTTGCTTGAGGAACAAAATTAAAAACTGTAAATGTTAATCCTGCCATAATTAGGATTACAATCAATGACTTAACGATTTTCTGAATCCTTTGTTTACAACACCCCCTTTCATTTTATTATTTTGGCGCCAATAAAATAAACTTTTCAGAGTTAAAAATATTTAAACATATAAATAGTTTTGATAAGAACATATTTCCCTTTACCAACATCATTAAAATAAAAAAAAAAAAACGATTGTCAAGAATTTTCTTCTCCAATATATATTTTGATTTATCGTATTACCTTTAATTTAAATATGAATCATCCCTCCTAATTTATCTTTAAAATTTTTGCCTGAAACATTAAACTTATCTTACGGAGGACAAAAAATGAGAAAAAAGATACTAGGGGTCATCTGTCTGGCAG
>CAZSZS010000047.1:0-4437 GCA_964611275.1 uncultured Eubacteriales bacterium | reverse complement strand
GGGATCAGAATGGCAGTGGGAGCGAGGAGAATAGACATACTTTTTCAATTCCTTATAGAAGCGGCCACACTTTCTTCCATAGGAGGCACCATAGGGATCATTCTCGGTTTTATCCTTGCAAAAATCATATCCTCTGCCACTTCACTGCCTTCCGCAGTAGATCCCACATCGATTGTCGTTGCCATTGTTGTATCCGCGTCTATAGGGATCTTTTTTGGCATCTATCCTGCCAATAAAGCCTCCAGGCTCGATCCCATTGAAGCATTAAGGACAGGTCTATGAAAACAGGAATTCTCAAAGATGTGTTTCAAATGTCTCTGGATTCCATAAAGTCCCATAAACTCAGGTCTTTTCTCACTCTGTTGGGCATCATGATCGGAGTCATGACGGTCATTGCTATGGTCTCTGTGGTGCAGGGACTGAATAAAACATTTCTCAGTGAACTGGAGTCAGTGGGCCCGGATGTCATTATAATCAGCAAATATGAACCCGGAATTAATGTTGGGAATATGTCAGAAGAGGAAAGACAGAGAGAAGACCTTACTTTTGATGATGTCGAAGCCATAAAGAGTCAGTGTTCCTTGGTCAAGGCGGTGGCCGTTGATCTAACGGTTTCCTTATTTGAAAGCAATCCCATTAAATACCAGAATAAAGAATCTTCAGATACCATAATCATAGGCATGAATGAGAATTTCCCCAAAGTGCTTACGGTTTACCTCCCGAGTAGGGGCCGTTTTATTTCAGAGATTGATATGAACCACCGCACTAAGGTGTGTGTTCTCGGGGCCGATCTCAGAGAAACTCTTTTTCCTCATACTGATCCCATAGGAAAAGAGCTGAGGATTGGAGCCAAGCGGTTCATGGTCATAGGAGAGATGGAAAAAAGAGGCGCTATGTTCGGCCAGAGCAGGGATAACATTATTGTGATTCCTCTGACAACGGCCATGAAGCATTTTTCCTATGACTTGAGTAATATTGAGATCGTGGCGATTCCTACGAAACACGAATATCTGGAAGAAGCCGAAGAGCAGATCATCAATGTTCTCCGCGGAAGAAGGAAAGTTCCGGTTGGAAAGCCCAATGATTTTGCTCTTTTCGGACAGGAGACCATGCTCGATCTGTACAACCAGTTAACAGGAGCCGCTTACATAGTCATGATCGTGATATCCTCAATCGGTCTATTGGTCGGTGGGATTGGTGTTATGAATATCATGCTGGTCACGGTCAAGGAGAGGACCCGGGAGATAGGGATCCGTAAAGCGATCGGTGCGCGTTCTTCGGACATCCAGAACCAGTTTCTTATTGAATCCATTATATTGACGGGAGTGGGTGGAGCTTCCGGTCTGATACTAGGGTTTATCATTGCTTTTCTTGTGAGAATTGCCACCCCTTTACCTGCCTCTGTAACACCTTGGTCCATTGCCCTCGGGCTTTTCGTATCCGTATCTGTGGGGATTTTGTTCGGAATACTTCCGGCTCAGAAGGCAGCCAGAATGGATCCTATTGTATCGCTCAGATACGAATAATCCTGCTTATTCATAAAATATGGTTGCATTTTCTAGCACTTTTCCCATGATCGACTCTCTTATCATTCTTCATTCATTAAGAACATGATCATTCAGTTAGTTCCTGTGATGATTTACATTTAATGCAACCATCTTTTACCTTACAGGCGAGCCGATCTCACAGCATCTGCTTTGCTGCAGGGCATTCGCGGTGAAGGACCACAGCTTCATACCCTGCGCCTCGCATCTTCAGCCATCTCGACTCGTGAATAACCAGGATCGACTTCATGCATCCGAAGGCTAAATCTTCAATGTCGCTTCATCCACACCCGTCTTTCATTAGCATGAGAAATGAATCTGTCTAATCGTTGATAAATGCAGGGAGAATCACTATAATATCTGAAAATCGGCTCACACAATGTAGCGAAAGGCACAAAGATGAAAGCTATTGACGTAGAGAACATAACAAAACAATACGGAAGCTTTTATGCTGTAAAAGATTTGTCCTTTGATGTTCCGAAGGGAAGTGTTTACGGGCTCCTGGGACCTAACGGAGCTGGAAAGACCACAACCATCCGTATGATCATGAATGTCATCATCCCGGACCAAGGAAGCATAAGTGTCCTCGGCGAAAAAATGAGCGAGAACATGAAAAGCCGGATAGGCTATCTTCCTGAGGAAAGAGGCCTTTACCCCAAGATGAAGGTGGGAGAGCTGCTTGTTTTTCTAGCCGGGTTAAAAGGACTCAGGGGCCAGGAAGCCAAAAAGGGAATTGACCAGTGGCTGGACAGGTTTGACCTTTCCAAATGGAAGGATAAAAAGGCTGAAGAACTCTCGAGAGGAATGCAGCAGAAAGTACAGTTCATAGCGACCGTGGTTCATAAACCAGAACTCATAATTCTGGACGAACCTTTCAGCGGTCTGGACCCGGTGAACACAAAGCTTCTGAAAGATATAATGCTCGAGATGAAGGAGAGCGGAGTGACGATCATTTTCTCGACCCACAGAATGGAACAGGTAGAGATGATCTGCGACAATATATGCCTCATAAACAAGGCTCAAAGCGTTCTCAAGGGAAATCTTGATGAGATAAAAAAGAATTACGGAAAGAATATGATTATTCTGGAATATGATGGAGATGGACACAGAGTCAGGGAATATCCGGAAGTGGAAAACATAGATGATTACGGAAAGTATATGGAGATAAAATTAAAAGACAGGGCAGATCCTCAGAAATTCCTGGAATCACTGGCCGGAAAGGTCAGGATAGACAGGTTTGAAATCAAAGAGCCCACCTTGAATGCGATTTTTATTGAAAAAGTGAGAGAGAAAAATGAGTAAGATACTGGCCGTCATCAAAAGAGAGTACCTTCAGATTGTGAGGACCAAGTCCTTTATATTGGGAACCGTACTGGGCCCTGTTATCATCGGGCTGTTTATTTTTGTTCCTGTTCTTGTATCGGTAATGTCTGTTGGCGACCAGGAGCGCATCGGAGTGATCGATGCCAGCAGGGAGATATACCAGGAGCTGGAAGAAAGAATGGATTTTAAATTAAAGGACGGAAGGCTGAAGTATGTTCTGGAAGAATATAAATTGACCGCTGACCAGGAACAGCTCAAAGATACTCTGAATCAAAAAGTGCTGGCCGGAGATATTTCCGGATATATGGTCATCCCTGAAAATATTATTGAGGGGGGAACCGTTGAATTTGCAGCCGAAAATGTCTCGGATTTTGATAAAATCAGCAGCATCAACAAAGTGCTGAATACGGTCATTATTGAAAAAAGGCTTAAAAAAGCCGGGTTGGACCCGGGGGAAGTTTCCAAATATATGGAGGAGGTTAGATTTGTGACCCAAAAAGTCACAAAAAAAGGAGTGGAAGAAGACACCGGCGGGACCTTTATTGTTTCCTACATCCTGGTGCTTATCCTTTACATGACTCTGATCTTTTACGGGCAGCTTATTCTGAGAGGTGTCATTGAGGAGAAGAGCTCCCGGGTGGTTGAGGTCGTGCTTTCTTCTCTGAAGCCTTCTCAGCTTATGGCCGGCAAGATCCTGGGGATCGCGGCTGTGGGCCTCACCCAGTATCTCATATGGGCTGTTTTCGGGGTGGCCCTTTCTTCTTACAGCAGTTCGCTTGTAAGCAGCTTTCTCCCTCAAGCCTCCGGGTTTAAGATTCCCTCCATCCCCGTTTATGTCTTTGTCTACTTTGTGGTCTTTTTCATACTCGGTTATTATTTGTTTTCCACACTTTATGCGGCTATTGGATCCACTGTCAACTCGGAGAAAGAAGCCCAGCAGCTGGGCACTCCTTTGACCATGATGCTGGTCGTTCCTATCCTTCTGATGATGTTCGTGATGCGTTCGCCTGACAGCACGCTATCGATCGTGCTCTCATTGATCCCGTTTTTCTCTCCAATCCTCATGCTTCTCCGCATCTGTGTTCTGCTCCCTCCTTTCATAGAGATCTTAGGCTCCATTGTCCTGCTCATCGTGACCACTGCCGGGATGATCTGGTTTGCCGGAAAAATATACCGGGTGGGGCTTCTCATGTATGGAAAGCGCCCCAGCCTTCCTGAAATCATCAAATGGGTCAAGTATAAGTAACTTTTTTGGCCTTTCCCGGCAGGAGAGTCTCCCGTAACTCATCCGGCGGTTATCTGTGTTGACATCATCCGGTTAAGCATGCTATACTTCCTATTGTATATAAAATATATAGAAATAATAGGATCTGGCCTATTCATAAAAAAATGGCGATGAGCATTATGTTGTTTTGCTTTCAAGGATATACACGCTCTTAAAAAAAATGGCAACTGAAATGTTTGTGTTTGTTTTTACTTTCATTTTATCGTCATTTTTTTACCTTACAGGCAAGCCGATCTCACTGCATCTGCTTCGTTACAGGGTACTCGCAGTGAAGGACCACAGCTT
>CAZSZS010000046.1:0-23825 GCA_964611275.1 uncultured Eubacteriales bacterium | reverse complement strand
ACTGTGAAAAAATAAGGATGCAGGCCCATACGATCAAAGGAGCTGCAGCTAATATAGGGGCAGAGGTGCTCCGCCAAACAGCTTCTACCTTGGAAAGAGCTGCGGAAAAAAGAGACTTTGCGGAGATCACATCGCTTATGCCCGAGCTTGAGAAACAGTACGCTGTTCTAAGAAAGGTTTTGGAAAAAGAGATTAGAAAATAGGGGGATAATATGAAAATTCCTTTACTTGATTTAAAAGAACAGTATGCGTCCATAAAAGAGGAGATCCGTGCGGCCGTGGATGAGGTCTTTGACTCCCAGTACTTCATACTGGGGCCCAAAGTCACAGAGCTGGAGAAGGAGATCGCCCGGTATTCAGAGACACCCTATGCCCTTGGAGTCTCATCCGGTACGGACGCGCTCCTTATCTCTCTTATGGCCCTGGGTATCGAGCCGGGTGATGAGGTCATCACCACACCGTTCACCTTTTTTTCTACAGCCGGAGTGATCTCCCGTCTCAATGCCACTCCCAAATTCGTGGACATAGACCCTGACACCTTCAACATGGATCCGAACAAGCTGGAACCAGCCATAACCCGCCGCACCAGAGCCGTTATCCCGGTGCACTTATTCGGGCAGTGCGCGGATATGGACCCCATACTTGAAACCGCTTCCAAACATGCTCTCCCGGTCATAGAAGATGCGGCCCAGTCCATAGGCGCCCAGTACAAGCGCAAAAAAGCGGGGTCCATGGGTGAGTTTGGCATCTTCTCCTTTTTCCCCTCCAAAAACCTGGGCGGAGCCGGTGACGGCGGCATGGTCATAACCCGGGAATCTGCGCTTTATGACAAACTGGAAGCGCTCCGTGTGCACGGCGCCCGTTCCAAGTACTACCACAAGATCGTAGGGGGGAATTTCCGGCTGGATGCTCTGCAGGCTGCCGTACTTCTGGTCAAGCTCAAGTACCTTGATTCCTGGTCGGAAAAGCGCCGAAAAAATGCAGCCCTTTATAACAGGCTCTTTGCTCAGTCAGGCCTTATAGAAAAAGGAGCCGTCAAAACTCCTATTGAGGTCTATAAGGACTCGGGCGACAGAAACCATCACATCTACAACCAATATACTTTGCGCACTCGCTCCCGGGACAAGCTCCGGGAATACCTTAAAGAACAGGGGATAAGCACGGCCGTCTATTATCCGGTGCCGCTCCACCTTCAGGAATGCTTTAAAGACCTGGGCTATCTTAAAGGAGATCTTCCTGCAGCGGAAGATGCGTCCCGATCCGTTCTCTCTCTTCCTGTATATCCTGAGCTCACCAACTCCCAGCAGGAATACATCGTTGGAAAAATGAGCGATTTTTTTAAATAAAAAAAATTGAAAAATGGGAGAATGGCTCCCGTTAAGGAGAAGGAGGGATGATGGATAAAAAATTCATTGATTTATACCATGACTATTCTAAGGGAAACCTGGGCCGCCGTGAATTTCTCAAGAGATTGGCTCTGCTCGCTGGCGGGACAGCGGCGGGAGTGGCCTTGCTTCCTCTTATAGAAAAGAAATACGCTCAGGCTCAGTTTATTCCCGAGGATGACCCCCGCCTGGAAAAGGGATTTATCACGTATCCCGGTGAAACAGGGGAGGTACGGGCTTATCAAGCGCGGCCCAATCAAGGGGAGAAACATCCTGCCGTCATTGTTATCCACGAAAACAGAGGGCTTGTGCCCCATATCAAAGATGTGGCAAGGCGGGTGGCTCTAGAGGGATATTTGGCCGTTGCTCCGGATGCGCTGTCTCCGTTGGGGGGGACGCCGGAGAGCGTGGATGAGGCCCGGTCAAAGATGCGGGAGCTTGATAGTGATGAGACTGTAAAAAACTATGTGGCTGCGGTAAAGTATTTGAAGACACATCCTCAGTCCACTGGAAAAGTCGGGTGTATTGGATTCTGCTGGGGAGGCGGCGTGACCAACCAGGTCGCTGTGAACGCACCGGATTTGACCGCAGCGGTCCCTTTCTACGGCCGGCAGCCTGATGCTGAGGATGTTCCCAGGATCAAAGCTTCCCTTCTTATGCATTACGGCTCTTTGGACGAACGCATCAATGCGGGCATTCCCGCATTCGAAGAAGCTCTGGAAAAGGCGTCTGTGGAATACAAGATGTATATGTATGAGGGGGCGGCCCATGCCTTTTTTAATGACACGAACCCTGACAGGTACCACAAACAGGCATCAGAACTGGCATGGAAGCGCACTGTGGCCTTCTTAAAGGAGAAACTGAAAACCTGACTGACCTGGACTATTCATAAAAAATGGCGATTATTTCCGGCGGCGCCACTCGGCCGCCACTTCGTCCACCCAGGGCCGGCAGTGTGAGAAAAAGCGTTTGTATCCTTTGCAGAGGTAATTCAGGCCTTCTTCTCCGTCAGGGGTTTTAATGAAGCGGTTTTTGGGGCATCCGCCGTTGCACATATCCCTGACCTCGCATTCTCTGCAGTATTTCGGTAAAGTATCCTTTTTTGCCTGTCCAAAGGCTCTCTGGGCCGAACTTTCAAGAAGCTGCTTAAGGGGAGTTTCAATGATATTTCCGAGGCGGTGTTCCTCGTCGACAAAGTGGTCACAGGAATAGAAATCTCCGTTGTGTTCTATAACGGGAATATCCCCGCAGACCGGACGGAAGATGCACAGGGAATGTTCCTGTCCAAAAGCGGTTCGGGCTGCCTCCTCAAAGATCTGCACCTTGATCTTCCCGATATCCCGGCTTATCCATTCGTCAAAAATGGCGCAAAGAAATTCTCCCCACGATTCAGGTCCAACACTCAGAGGGTCAAGTCCGCCTTCAGCCT
The DNA here is from genome assembly GCA_964611275.1 of uncultured Eubacteriales bacterium. Lineage (GTDB taxonomy): Bacteria > Acidobacteriota > Aminicenantia > Aminicenantales > Aminicenantaceae > WJMT01. Next base: position 21,011 of record CAZSZS010000046.1, on the reverse strand, counting down.
CTGTCCGCTGTTCGACCACAGGAAGAAAGCTTATGTAGGTAGCCTGGATTTTTTTAAAGAAACGGTAGACTTCCAAGGGATATTGGATATTATGGGCGTTCACCACGCATAAAATATCGGTCGGGACTCCGTGTTTTTTTAGGAGTTCATACCCGCGTAAGGTCTTATCAAAGGTCGGCTTTCCCTCCCTTGTGACACGAAACCGGTCATGGATATCCCGGGGGCCGTCAAGGCTCAGTCCTACAGAAATAGCCTGGTTCCTTAAGAAACGTCCCCAATTATTATTTAATAGGGTTCCGTTGGTCTGCATTCCGTTTAAGATACGCTGGTTGGCAGGCTTGTGCTTTTGCTGGAGCGCCACGATCTTCCGGAAGTAATCCAGCCCCAGGATAGTGGGTTCTCCTCCATGCCAGGAAAACCGGATCACAGGTTCAGAGGAGGCCTCGATATGCTGGACAATATATTCCTCGAGCAGGATCTCAGGCATGCGCAGGGAACGGCCTTCGTAGAGGTGTTTTTTTTCCAGATAATAGCAGTACTGACAGGCCAGGTTGCATGAAGGGCCGGCTGGTTTTACAAAGACCTGAAAATCCCGGGATGCCATATTCTGTATATTACAATAAACGGCTGGCCTATCCAACCCTGTGCTCCTTTTCCCTTTTCCTCTCTTTCTTTATAAGAACAACCAGCACAGCTCCAAAGACTTTAGAAGTCTTATTTTGGCCCTAAAATGGCTGTTCTAAGCATGAAATAAGACCATTATTTTAAGCTTTCTTATTGATTATAAAGGAAATCTTGTGGTCTGTCCCCAATGAATTTCACCCCTTAATTCATCTAGAGGGGTGATTGTTTTCCCGGTTCAGCTATAATAATCTTGTTTTTGCAGGATAACTGTGTTCCAATGAAAGAGAAAAAATACTCATATCAGGCAGTTTGTTTTATCTTTATTCTTTTTCTTTGTTCAGCCGCATCCCTGGCAGCGCTTCAAGAAGATATAAAGTTTCGTCATCTTACCCTTGAGCAGGGCCTCTCTCAGAGCATCATTTATTCGATCTTTCAGGATGCAAGGGGATTTATGTGGTTTGGAACAGAGGACGGATTGAATCTTTATGATGGCCATGACTTTGAGATCTTTAGAAACAAGCCGGATGATGTGAAAAGCCTGAGCTACAATTACATCAAATCCATTATAGAAGATGAGAGCGGGTTTATCTGGATCGGCACATACGGAGGGGGACTCAACCGGTATGACCCGGCTCAGCAGACGTTCACCAGGTTTCATTCCAAATCTCCTGACCCTGCATCTCTGTCAAGTGATTTTATCAATTCCATGTGCCTGGACGGGAAAGGCAGCCTCTGGATCGGGACAGATGACGGCTTGGACAGGCTTGACCTTAAAGAAAAAGAATTCACTGTATTTAAAAATGAGCCTTCAAACCCTCTCAGCTTGAGCCATAACCGGGTGAACTGTGTTTTTATTGACCACACTGGGGTCGTCTGGGTGGGGACAGCGAACGGTCTGAACAAATTCGAGAGAGAAAAAGAGCGGTTCACCAGCTTCAAAAAAGACCCTTCTTTGCCGGGATCTCTCAGCAGCAGCAGCATCACATGTCTTCTCGAGACTAAATCAGGAGAACTCTGGGTAGGGACAGAGCAGGGCCTCAACAAATATGACCGGGATAAGAATAGCTTCACCTGTTATTTTTCAAGTGATACAGATCCTCACACATTGACCCATAATTATATTTATTCCCTCTATGAAAACAAAGAGGGGGTAGTCTGGGTCGGGACTCAGGAGGGATTGAATCGATATGTTCGTGAAAGCAATCATTTTGTGCAGTATAAAATAGTGGGCGGAAATCCCATCAGCCTGAGTGATAACGAGATTTATTCCCTTTATGAGGACAGAACCGGAGTTTTTTGGGTAGGTACCCGGAGGGGAATAAATAAGTTTAACAGACACAGAAAACGATTTTTCCATTACTATTACAATACGCATAATCCCTCGGGTTTGAGGAGCAATCATATTCGAAGTTTTCTCGAAGACCGGTCCGGTGACATCTGGATCGGAACCTATGACGGCCTTAATATATTTGACCGGAGCCGCGATTCTTTTGCCTATTTTGTTGCTGATCCAAAGGATCCATTCAGTTTGAGCAGCGATCGGGTGATGTCACTCTGCCAGGACAGTTCAGGGACGGTTTGGGTGGGGACTCAGGAAGGGCTTGATAGATTTGATCCACAGAAAAAGATTTTCACCCATTACAGGCAGGATCCTTCTGATCCGGGAAGCTTGAGCGACGACAGCATCAGGTGTGTTTACAAAGACAGAAACGGAGATTTATGGGTGGGGACGATATTCGGGCTGAATAAGTTTGTTCGAGAGGAGAAAAGGTTTATCCATTACTTCAATGACACAAAAGACAGTCAAAGCCTGAGCAGTGATTTTATTTATTCAATATATGAGGACAGTCAGGGAACATTCTGGGTAGGGACTTTGAACGGACTGAACATATTCGACCGGAAAAAGAATACATTTGAGCGGTTCCAGGCGGACCCTCAAAACCCTGAAAGCCTGAGCAATAATGAGATTCTCTGCATCTTCGAGGACAGTTCAGGAGTGATGTGGTTCGGCACGCCCGGCGGCTTGAACAGGTATCACAGGGAAAGCGGAACGTTTGCTTTTTTTACTGAAAAAGACGGACTTCCCAATGATCTGGTCTATGCGATTCTGGAGGATGAAGGCGGCCGCCTCTGGATGAGCACCAACAAAGGATTATCCCGGTTTGACCGCAGGACCCAGGAATTCAGAAACTATGACATTGAAGACGGGCTTCAGAGCAATGAATTCAACCTGGGGGCGGCCATTAGAACAAGAAAAGGGGAGATGTTTTTCGGAGGCATCAACGGATTCAACCGTTTTTTTCCTGAAGAGATAAAAGACAATCCCTATGTGCCGCCTGTGGTCATCACAGATTTTCAGATATACAACCGGTCCGTACCCATCGGAGATGAGTCTGAATGGGGGCCTGCTTTAAACCGTGCGGTTTCGATGACTGATGAGATAAAGCTTTCCTATAATGACAGAGTGATCACTTTTGAGTTTGCAGCCCTGCATTATGCGGCTCCTGAAAAAAACAGGTATGCTTACAAACTGGAGGGTTTTGAAAAAGACTGGAACTATGTGGGAACACGAAGGTTTGCTACCTACACCAATCTTTCTCCCGGCGAATATGTGTTCCGTGTTCGAGGCTCCAATAATGACGGCCTGTGGAATGAACAGGGAGCTTCAATCAATTTAATCATACTGCCGCCCTTCTGGCAGACCTGGTTGTTCAGGGGGCTTGCTCTTGGCTTAGTGATTGTCAGTTTGGCGGTCCTTGTCAATATCCGGACCCGTACGATACGGATGCGGGCCAGGGAATTGGAAAAAAGAGTGGAAACCAGAACAGCGGAATTGAGAAAAGCCAATATCCAGCTTCAACAGGAAATCAGGGAAAAAATTAAGGCCGAATACCAAGTCAGCCAATCTCTGAAGGAGAAGGAAGTCCTCCTGCAGGAAATCCATCACCGGGTCAAAAACAATATGCAGGTCATATCCAGCCTTCTCAATCTTCAGGCCCATCAACTCAAAAACAAAAAAATCTCCGGAATTTTTCAAATCTGTCAAAACAGGATAAGGTCCATGGCCTTGATTCACCAGAAGCTGTATCAATCAGAAGATTTCTCAAAAATCGATTTTTCTGGTTACATCAAAAGTCTTACTGAAAATCTTTATTCAATTTATGAAGGTGGTGCTGAAAATATTGAATTCAGGATGAACTTAGATAAAGTTTATCTTAATATAAATCAGGCCGTACCTTTAGGGCTCATCACTAATGAGCTTGTTTCCAATTCACTCAAACATGCTTTTTCTAAAAAAAGCGGCCAGCCTCAAGTCAGCATTTCGCTTAAGACAAATAAAGACAAGTCAGTGACTCTTATCATTGGCGATAACGGAGTGGGCCTGCCGCCGGATTTTGATTTGAAAAATACGAACAGCCTGGGGCTCAAGCTTGTCCAGAGTCTGGTCCAGCAGCTCAACGGTTCTCTTGAGCTTGACGGAAGTCATGGCACCTGTTTTAATATTTCATTCCAGCTCGAAAATTAGACACAAATCAACCCCGCTCTTAAAGGATTTCAAGTCCTTTTTGTTTATCTGGGCATAAAATTATTTTTTTGGGGCCAAAAAAACATCGTTACCAGGGTGGGGACCTGTGGAAAAGTAGGGTTATCTTCTTGATTATAAAAGAGATAGCCGGGCCCGACCCCACCTTTAGTGCGACCCCACCTTTAGTGGGGGATGCGGTACTTTTCGACCTTATTATAAAGCGTTGACCTTGAGATCCCCATAATTTGGGAGGTTTGGCTCATGTGGTTATTGGTGATCTTGAGAAGATAAAGGATATATTCCTTTTCCAGTTCCTCCAGGGTGGAGAGGTTCTCGCGCCTTAGAAACGGTATTATTTTCGGTTTTTCAAGGGATTCCTGAAAATAGGGGGGAAGGTCATTTATATCAATAAATTCTTTTTTCGAGGTCTCAGCCGCCCGCTCCAGAACATCCTTAAGCTCTCTCACATTGCCCGGCCACTCATAGTGCTGAAAAAATTTCTGCACATTCCGGGAGATACCTTTGACATTTTTACCTGTTTTTTTGTTGAGCTTCTTAAGAAAATGCCTCACTAAGAGAGGGATGTCCTCTGTCCTTTTTCTTAGAGGAGGAAGAGTGATTTCCAGCTCATTCAATCTATAGAACAGAAGCTTCATGAATTCGCCGTTTTGAACCATCTCTCTTAGGTCAGCAGTGGAAGATGCGATCACTTTCACATCCACCTTCTTCTCATCGATCCCGCCCATGGGTCTCACAACGCCCTCTTCCAGGAAAAGCGCCAGTTTCGCCTGAAAAGAAAGAGGCATCTCGCTTATTTCATCCAGATAAAGGACTCCCTTATCTGCCCTTTCTATAAATCCTTTTTGGTCTTTTTTTGCTTCTTTAAAATAATTTTTTTTGTATCCGAAAAGCTCAGGCTCATAAAGACCGACAGGCATGGATACGCACTTAAAAACCACAAGCCTCTTTTTTCCAGCCGGGCTCAGTCTTTGAAGGACCTGAGCCGCTAATTTTTTCCCCACACCCGGCTCTCCTGTGATCAATGCGTTGGTAAAATGCGGCGCTGTCTTTTCAATAAGAGTGAATATCTCCAGCATATAAGGGCTTTTCCCCACCATTCCATGGAACGAGTATTTGTTCTCAAGCTTTGTCTCAAGCTGAAACGTCTTTTTTCGGAGCTCCCTTTTATCCTTTATTTTTTTTAGAGTCTCTTCCAGAGCCTTATTGTTAAGAGGCCTTGTCAAGTAATCAGTGGCTCCTCTCCGGACCATATCCAGCACTTCCCCTTGATTCAAAGGATTTCCCACAAGCACAATATCAAGAAGCGAATCAAACGCCTTGAGTTCCTGTAAAAAGGAAGCTTCATCCAAGGGGTCCGGCTCTGCCTCTTTTATGACCACATGGATGTCATTGTTATAGATAAAGCTGTTGATTTCCCTTGTGGTGTCTAAAAAATAGACATATTCTTCCGGAATCAGTGCGGAATCCTTAACAAGATTATAGAGCGTAAGGTCATTATCAAGTGTGAGGACTCTTAAATCCATTGGCTCCCCGCATTTCTTAGTCTAACCTTTTGTTAAAGGTCTTTTGTTCTAATTGCCCTTAAAACACGATTTATCCTAACAGTTTATTTTTCGATTGACAAGCAATCTTATTTTTTTTTGGATTTCTTCTTGACAAACTTCTCCATCTTGTATAAAAATAATATATTCGTAACACTTACGATAGGGACAGATTATGAGGGAACCTACCAATAGTTTAGTCGTTTTTTCCAAAAAAAGTGGAATATTTTTTGGAAGAATCTCTGTGTTTAATAAAAATTTATCAGGTTGCTTTACAGCAAAAGAGATCTACTGAAGTCAGTACAGTCGATTGAGGTTGGGGTTTTCTTCATAAAAAAAATAGAATTACTTATGTCGAAGTGCCTGGATTTGTCTTCACTTCCACCGGCGGTAGCCTATCAACGCATATTTGTCGCTGCGGATTTCCGCAGGAAATGAAGCAACCTCATAGTTGATTCTTGTCATTGCGAGGAATAAAATGACGAAGCAATCTCAACCATAGCAATAATATGACATACAAAGAAGACCTCCTCAAAAAAATCAGCGCCCACACCGCCCGCATCGGCGTCATTGGCCTCGGCTATGTGGGCCTTCCGCTTGTCATCCGTTTTGCTGAAGAAAGCTTTACGGTCACAGGCTTTGACATCGATAAAATAAAAGTGGATAAGCTCAATGCCCAAAAATCCTACATCCATCACATCCCGGACGAGAAAATAAGAGCGCTCGTACATACCGGGAAATTCAAGGCCACCACAGATTATTCCCTTCTCATTGAAATGGATACCATCCTCATCTGTGTGCCCACCCCTCTTGATGAAAAGAAAGAGCCGGACATGAAGTATGTGGAAGCCACAAGCCAGGAGATAAAACGAAACCTCAGAAAAGGACAGCTCATCATCCTGGAAAGCACCACTTACCCGGGGACCACAAGAGAGATCCTTCTCCCTCTTATAAAAAGCAGCGGCTTTACTCCGGGAGAGGACATGTTTCTGGCCTATTCCCCGGAAAGGGAAGACCCCGGAAATCATCATTTCACCACTAAAAACATCCCTAAGGTCATAGGAGGGCTCACGCCTTCATGCACAGAGACGGCCTCAGCCCTTTATAAAACCATTGTTGATGAAGTGGTCCCGGTCTCATCGCCTGAAGTGGCCGAGTTTTCAAAGCTTCTGGAAAACATCTTCCGCTCCGTAAACATCGCTCTTGTCAACGAGCTCAAAATCCTGGCAGACCGTATGAACGTAGACATCTGGGAAGTCATTGACGCCGCCTCCACCAAACCGTTTGGCTTTATGCGCTTTACCCCGGGTCCCGGACTCGGAGGCCACTGCATCCCCATAGACCCCTATTATCTCTCCTGGAAAGGAAGGGAGCTTGATTTCAGCGCTCATTTCATTGAACTTGCCGGTGAGGTCAATACATCTATGCCCGAGTATGTGATATCCCGGCTTTCCGATGCGCTTAATCAAAAAGGAATATGTTTGAGCTGTTCCCAAATCCTGATCCTTGGCTTAGCTTACAAAAAGGACACGGATGATGTGCGGGAATCCCCGGCATTGGAGATCATCCGCATCTTGAAAGACAAACAGGCGGAAGTCTTCTACAATGACCCCTATATCCCACGGACCCATAAAATGAGAAAGTATGACTTTGAACTCAAATCATCGAATCTTACGGAAGATTTTCTCAAACAAATGGATGCGGTGGTCATTGTAACGGATCATTCCTCTTATGATTATGAATGGCTCGTCCGGCATGCGAATTGTGTGCTGGACACCCGCAACGCCACCAAAGAGGTAAAAACCAACCGCCACAAAATCATCAAAGCGTAAAAAAAACGGGACAACGCCTGTAAAAGGAGCGGTGGTCAAGCTCAAAAACGTCACTTCCGGCGAAGTTTACGAGAGCACGCCTTCTGACAGCCGGGGTAATTTTCTTATCGAACAGATGGAAAGCGGTGTGTAGGTCTATGGAGTGACGTCTTCTGAGGGTGATTACAATGCGGACGGAATGATCGGAGTGAGGATCGAGGAAGGCGAGCCGGCGGGGATGTCCCTGGCACTCTCCCGGTATCAGGAAGAGCCAAAATCCAAAGCCGCGGCCGCAGACAACACATCAGATGAGTATCTGATAGGGGAAGTGGTAAAGTATATCCCCGGAACAAATATGGCCTATGTGCGGATCATAAGAGGCGTTCTTGAAAGCGGAGACCGGATCCATGTGCTGGGAGATGAGACAGACTTTCATCAAAAAGCCAATAACCTGGATCTCAACGGCTCTAAAGTGAAGAGGTTGTTCGTCAATCAGGTCGGTTTGTTCAAGGTGAAAAAAGCCGCTAAGGAAGGAGACCTGGTTTATCTGGCTAAAGAAAGCGGGCTGGGCGCTTTCTTACTGAGCCCCTGCGGTATTGCCGCTTTGGTGGCCAGTACAGCTACCATAGGTTATATAACCTATAACCAGGTGACGGACGGGGGCTGCTTCAAATCCTGCCAGCCCTTTTAAATAAAAAGCCATTGATGATGACAGCTTCACTTTGTTGGCAATGACGTAATAACATAAAATCATTGGATGACCCATCTTCCTGCCAGAATTTTTGGAGACAGGAAGTGGGGATTGGGGCATGCATACGCTGCATGCCCCTTTTTTTTTGGTTGAAACAAATTCAGGTAAAACATATAATTTTTCAGATGAGAAATAAAGCGGGTGCATTATCCATTACTCTCCTGGTGTCTTTGTTTTTTGCTTTTCTGCCGGAAAAGGCGGGGGCTCAGTCCTACCGGAGCTTCAGGTCGGAAAGAGAAAGGATACTCAATGAGACACGGTGGATGATAGGGCCTTTCCGGATATTTCCCAGTTTTAATTTAAAGAATATAGGTTATGACGGCAATGTGTATTATCAAGGCCCGGAGGAAGAGCCTGTAACGGATTACACAGCTACCATATCCCCTGTGGTCACAGCGCATCTCTTGTTCCGCAACTCCTTTATTTTTACTGTCACTGAGAATCCGGAGTATGTTTATTATGTTGAGGAAGCCAGAGAGAGAAGGTGGAACAATAATTTTTCTCCGGAATTCAAGTGGCTTATTTTGAGCCGGTTCGTTCTTGGGGGAAGTTATTTTTACCGGAACCGGAGATACAGAGCTTCCAGTGAGTTTGATGTGAGGGCGAATGAGCTGAGGACAGGGTATACCGGAAGTGTGTTTTACGAGACGGCCAGGGAGACATCTTTTGGTTTTAACTATAAAAGAACAGACGTTTCCTATGAGGATGTGGATTACGCGGGCCAAGAGATCTATCTGTCGCGGATTTTATCCAGACAGGAGACCACTTATGAAGGGGAGTTCTATTATCAGGTCTTTGCCAGCAGCTTTCTTTTTTTTAAAGCAGGCACCACTGCCTATGAATTTGAGAGTGTGGATGCACAGTGGAGAAATTCAGATTCCCGGCAGTTCTATACAGGAGTGAGATTCCCTCTTTTAGGGAGGATCCAGGGCCAGATCTCATTGGGTTATAAAGAGCTCACTCCGAGGACAGAGGGCCTGAACGGTTTTTCCGGGTTCGTGGGGGATACACAGGTCGAATACAGACTGAAAAGGATGCGCTTTCGGTTCGAATACCACAGAGACTGTCAGTTCTCCTACTGGACCAATAACATTTATTATGTTTATGACAATTATGTGGGAGGGGTATCCTTTTACATCACCCGGTTTTTGAGGCTGGATTATGACTACAATTATGGCGAGGGCCACTATCCGGAAGAAGAGACTATAAAGCTTCCGGACGGGACCTTGTATGAGCTTAAAAGAGATGATGCCTACACTACCAATACACTGGGAATTGCTGTGAGGCTTGTAAAGAATTTGGGGCTCGGAGTCAATGTGAGTTGGTGGGGCAGGGATTCCAATATCTACTATGCGAGCCGGGACAGGGTGTTTATCGGCGGCTACCTCACCTATGATTTTTAGGGTCGGACCTATGATTTTTAGGGTCGGACCGCAGAATCTTCTTTATAATCAACAACATAACTTCAAATAAAGACCTTTTTATGGCCCTAGAACAGCGATTTGGGGGGTAAAAATCGACATTTACTGTGCGAAGCCATGCACAGAAATTTATTGACAATTTGTGCAGAGTTATGTATATTTTTATACAGTAAGACTATTGGGTGATTATAATGAGAACGACCGTGACCATAGAGAAAGATATTATGGATAAATTGATGCGTGAAACAAAAGCCAAGACTAAAGCCTCGGCTGTCAGGGAAGCGATTCGTGAATATTTGAGGCTGGAAAAAAAGGGAAAGATAAAAGCTATGAAAGGAAGGCTTGATTTTGATATGACCGCCGATGAGATCCGTCATGATGAGCGTTGAAGAGAATATACTTGTTGATACATCTGTGTGGATCGATTATTTCAAAAATAGGAATTCAAAGGCAGCAGAAAAACTGGACGAATTGATTCAGGAAGCGCGTATCTATGTGCCGGAGGTGGTCATAGCCGAGTTGATTCAAGGAGCAAAAACAAAAAAAGAAGTGTCTTTCATTTCAGACAATTTTGATGCTTTTCATATTATAATCCCTAAGAAAAATACATGGCTTAGAGCGGGAAAGCTTTCGTTTGGACTCAAACAAAGAGGATTTACGGTTCATCTGGTCGACTGTTATATTGCGGTCCTTGCCAGAGATTACAAATGCCGAATTTTTACATTGAACAGGCATTTTGAATTTATTAGGAAAGGAAGCCGTGAATATTCGGGGATTCTTTATCATGGCGAAACCTAATTTTTTTATAATCGGAGCGCCACGATGCGGAACCACCTCTCTGGCTTCGCTGCTATCAGAAAATCCCTCAGTCTATTTTTCAAATCCCAAAGAAACGAGATTTTTTTCCGAAAATTATCACAAGAGCATCCAATTTTATGAGAAAAAGTATTTCCGGAAAGCGGACCATCCTTTAGTCGGCGAGGGAGATGTAAGCTATTTTACCAATCCGAAAGCAGCTGAACGAATCGCAAAGCATTATCCTGCTTCAAAACTGGTCGTCCTTTTGAGAAATCCCATCCAAAGAGCTTTTTCCGGGTATTTATTGGGAGTGCGCGCAGGAAAGTTTAAAAAGCCATTCCTGGAAACATTAGAAGCGAACCTGGAGCGAGTAAACTTATTTGAAGAAGGAAAGATCAAATATTGTGAAATAGAGGGGGAGGGCAGGTTACTGCAGACCGGCCATTACCTCAAAAACATAAAGAGGTATTTAGAATTTTGGCCGCAGCACAAAATAAAAATCATCATTTTTGAAAGATTGATGGAAAACCCGAAAAGAGAACTTGAAGCCCTTTATGATTTTTTAAGCATTAAATCAGATAGAAATTTCCTTTTTCCCCATGAAAACATTTACACTTCAAAGATGTATTTAAAAATCATAAAGAAATTTAGATTTTTAAGAAAATGGGGATTTTTAAGGCCTATTAAAAGAATTGAAAAAAAGGCAAGGAAAAAAATATTTTTACCTAAAAAACCTGTACTGGATCCCGGCGCAAGGGAATTTCTCTATCATCATTATAAAAAAAGGGTGCAAGACCTAAAAGACTTTCTCAATGATGAAATTAAGGAATGGTCAATCTTTGACCGGCCGGTTGAAAAGAGAATCGATGTCTAGGTTATTTCAAGGGATCAAAAACGCATCTTATCTTGCCCTGGGCAATCTCCTCTCCAAGGTCATCGTCTTTGTCGGATTTATTTTCATCGCCCGCTTTCTAGGGCCTGAAAACTACGGAATATATGTTACCGTAGGGGCTTTTGTGGGATTTTTCCAGATCTTTCTTGTTCAGGGTCTAAACAGGGTAGTTGTCAGGGAAGGAAGCAAGAACATTGAATCAGCCGATGCTGTTTTTAAGAGAACCGTCGGTCTCAGGAACCTGCTCATCCTTACATCCGTGGCTTCCTGTGTGGTCGTCTCATTTTTCATGCCTTATGAAATACAGACAAAACTCTACATCATCATCTTCAGCTCCCAACTGGCTTATATGGGGTTGATGAATTTCATAGGTTCGATCTATCAGATAAGAGAGAAAATGCAGTATATGGTCCTGTTTGATATATTAAACAGGTTCCTTTTCATCGGTTTTTCCATTTTGTTTTTATATCTGGGATTTGGATTGATGAGTCTTTTTGTCATCGCCTTTCTCTCCTATGCTCTGACTATGTATCTTAATTACAGATATTCCCAGAAGTTCATAAAATTCAATTTTTTCTCAAAGGTTCGTTTTGATGACAGAATCATCAAGCCGGCTGTGATCTTTTCCTTACTTGCTTTTTTGTATTTTCTTATATCCAGAGTGGACCTTTTGATGATATCTTTTCTGGGGACACCTTCGGATGTCGGTATCTACGGCGTCTCTTATAAAGTAGCCCAGCAGGGCATGATGTTGCGGAATGTCACATTGACCGCATTTTTCCCTATATTTGTAAAGATCTTTCATAAACGGAGCATAAAAGGAAGCAAGGTCATCTCATATTCTCTTCTTTTTCTTTTCGTCATCCTTCTAGGCTGCACCGGCCTTTCGTTCTGTATCAAGGACATCATAACTTTTTTATTCGGCAGTGCGTACGAGCAGTCAGGGGCCATATTGAGTGTTTTGATATTTTATTTGGGTTTTGCCTGGGCCGTACTGCCCTTTACGGTGATCCTCCAGGCGACCCATAATGAAAAATTTTTTCTTATTCCTAATTCGATTATGGCAGGGCTGAACATCGTCTTAAACTACATCCTGTTTTTGAAGTTCGGACTTATCGGCATTGCTTACTCAACCATAGCAGTGTGGGTGGTTGGAGGATTGATCATAAACATATTCGGGTATCGGGTAATGAAAAAGCAGAAATATATAACATAGAAAGAAGGAAAACAAAGTGATATGATTTGCTCTAAAAGACGAATGAATAATATCAGAGATTTGACAGAGAGAATATGTGAGCTGGATCTATGAATGTACTTCTTTTTGTTTCAGACTCTCTAAGATATGACTTTCTGCCTGAAGATATCAAAAATATGGGCCTTTCGCTAAAAACAGTGGCCTCCTCTCTGTATACAGCGTCTTCTTTCCCCAGTATGCTGACCGGATTGTATCCTCCCAAACACGGAGTTCATACCTGGAGCGATGCTCTGCGAAAGGACATCAAAACACTCCTTGATATAGAAGGATTCCACACATCTCTCTGGTGTGAGACCACATGGACCGACTTTCGGCCTGACGAATCAGGAATTCATAGAGTGATGAACAATCCGGCCGGTATTTCATTGACAGAGATAAAAGAACCGTTTGTTTATGTGGAAGATGATAAGGGGGGACATTGTCCCTATGGTCTGTCTTCCAGTCAGTATATGAGAGGAGGGTGCCCTGATTTTTTCAAAGAATACGGCGCTAAAGGGAAAGGAACACTGGCCCTGCAGTACGGAAAGGGAATAGAGGAGAGCCGGAAAAATTTCCTGAAAAGGCTTCAGGTCTTAAGGAACCGTGGCCTTATGGACAGGACCCTGGTTATTTTTACTTCAGACCACGGAGAGCTTCTCGGTGAATACGGAGGATTGACCGGTCATGTGCGGCCGCCGTGTCCGGAGCTGGTTTATGTTCCCACTGTTTTTATTCATCCTTTGATAAAAAAAAGAAAACCGGCAGAAGAAATTATCCGGCATGTAGATCTGTATCCCTCGGTCTGTGGTTTCTTAGGGATAAAATGCGCCGGAGAGACAGATGGAATCAATATATTTGATGTCAAACACTATCCTGAATATGGATTTAATTTCAAACTCGGAGGGACAATAAAAAAAATCACAGACAAAAGAACTTTGTTCACCTATAATGCCAGAAGTGTCTGGAACGGGAAAGGAGGATGGATTTTCCATAACTTTAATTACATAATGAGTTTGGCTTATTTCCTATTCAGGCTGAAAACTCATGAGTTTAATTTCTTGAAGGAAAGAATCAAACAAAAGAACATCAGATTGAAATACAATGATATGCGAAGGGCTTTCAGGCATTTGACAAGCCGTTCCTTAAGATACAATGAGCCTCATTTCACAGAATACCAGGCTTATTCAATGCTTAAAAGATACATGGAGGAGGTTGGAGCCGGCAATTCACAGAGTCTTGATATAAGCGAAAAAGAGAAAGAACAGCTGAAAGGACTGGGTTATTTTGATTAGGAAATGAAGATTCTGTGGTTTGTTGATATTTTATTTGATACGTCCCTCAATAGGTGCACCTGGTTAGAAATCACCGGATATCTTCAGAAAAAAAACGAAGTAAAGATCGTTGCACGATACGAGCGCCACAAAACGCAGTTTAATGAATTGAAAACCAGGATACGGTATATCGAGTCTATAAAGGTTCCTTTTTTAAACAGATTCATGACTTACAGGAACCAGGTTCAAAAATTTGAGGAATTTTGTAAAGAGTTTAGGCCAGATATTCTTCTGTTCAATACGAATAATTTTATTCTTCTAAGAAAAGCTCACAAATTAAAGAAAAAATATGGATACCGGATGGTTTTGGATATAAGAACCATTCCTGTCACTCATTCAAAATTAAGAAACGCTTTGGAGAATTATTTTTTTAGGAAAAGCCTGCGTTTTGCTGCAGAAAAATTCGATGGAATCACTTATGTCTCTAAAGAGATGAAACGTTACTGCAGGGAAAATTGGGGCCTTCCGGAACACAGTTCTCTGGTCTGGACTTCAGGTGTCGATATAAGGAAATTCACTTCCCAGAGAAAAAAACCGGGGAAAGGAACATTCACTCTTATATATCATGGAAGTATGGCAAAAAACAGGGGGCTGGACAATATGATCAGAGCGTTTGATTTATTGAGGTCCTATGACATTGAAATTATCCTTCTTGGTTCCGGCCGTGGATTGTCCTATCTCAAGAAATTAACTTCAAGGCTCAAATTAGGCAATAGGATCGTTTTTAAGCCGCCTGTTCCGTATATAAGGATTCCTGAGCATATAGCTCAAGCTGACGCAGGAGTACTTCCTTTCCCGGATTGGAAAGGATGGAATACCAGTTCTTTTATTAAATTATTTGAATATCTTGCCTGCGGCAGGCCGGTTGTGGCCACAAAGATTCCGGCGCATACAAATATACTGCAGGGCAGGGATTTTGTGTTTTGGGCAGAGGAGAGCACTCCGGAAGAATTGGCTGAGGCCGTAAAAAAGGCTTATGAGGCAAGAGATCATTATGAAAAATTAGGAGAAAAATCTAGAGAATTTATCAAACATAAGTATACTTGGGAAAAGCAGGCTGAAAAGCTGGAAAGATTTTTAAAGGAGATTACGAGTGAACCTTAAACCATTAAGCTGGAACGACACCATCGTAGAGACAAGCGTGTTCTTTCTTTTTTCACTGTTTTTTTCCCTGGATTATCTGTCACAGACATTAGGGATTATTCCCAGGCAGTTTACATGGCTGCCGGAAGTCATTTCAATAGGCATTCTTTTTTATCTATTTATCAGGCTTTTTAGAGAAAAAGACCTGGTACCCATTTTCAGCCGCACTCAATTGGTGATTTTCTTTATCGCCCTCACTTTGATCGGGCTTATTATAAACAGAGTGGATACACCGGTGGCTCTGGCGGGGATAAGAAACAACCTTAAATACCTGCCTCTTTTTTTTCTCCCTTTTTTTTATAAGTTTGATAAAAGCTTTCTACAAAGATTCCTGGCCTTTCTTCTTTTATTAGCGCTGCTGCAGTTTCCGGTCACAATCATTCAAAGAATTGTATATAAGACAACTTCAGGAGACCCCATAGGCGGTAGCTTAGGCGCCCAAAGCAGCGGGATATTGAGCGTGTTTTTAGCGCTGTGCCTTGTGTTTTGGAGTTTTTACTTTATCAAAGGTAAGCTGAAGCCGATTGTTTTTTTTGCTGGTTTCATGGTACTTATTTCTCCCATGGGATTGAATGAAACGAAAGTTTCATTCTTCATCCTACCTGTGGCTTTTGTCTGTATCTTTTTATTTACAAGATATAAAAAAATACACATAAAAAAGATATTGATTGTGTTCGTATGTTTTTCAGTTGGAATGATCCTCATAGGAAGCTTGTTTAATCATATGTATGTACAAGAGAGGAATACAGACAAAAAGGTTGTGACAAAAAAAATAAATTCGTCTCCTAAAAATGAGCTGAAACTATCCGAGTCTTCGGTTTTAAAAGAAAAAAAACCGGCCAGATATAAAGCTATAAAGTATTTCGATCCAAATAGGCTTATGACTCTTCTTTATAAAAATGAAATACTAAAGCGAGGAGCCTTGAACCGCATCCCCCAGGTCATTTTTGCATTCAATCATATCAAAACAAATCCGGTCCGGCTCTTATTTGGAGTAGGGGCAGGCAATGCCTCTGATTCTTTTTTTGAAAAGGCAAAAGGGGAATACTATAAAAAATACGGTGAACTGGATATAGGGAACAATCTGCTGTCCAGATTGCTTTGGGAATACGGATTGATAGGGACGCTCCTGTTTTTTTCTATTTTTATTTTTTTATTCTTAAGAATCTGGAAGTTAAGAACAGGGGCTGACATCATGGGCGCGGCAGCATCAGGATATCTGGTGTTGATCGTCATCTTTTCCATTACCTCGGTTTATTTCAACACCATGCTGATGAATCTGTTTGGATATTTGTTCTGGTTCCTGGGCGGGTATCTGCTCGCATACAGGTATCACAGAGATGCGCTTAAAGAAACGAATAAATAAGGTTTTTTGATGGATTCGGAAGGAAAGGATGACTGAAGAAAAATTTTCCGGGCCTGTGTTTATTTTCGGTATGCCCCGGAGCGGGACCAAACTGTTAAGGGACCTGCTCAACAGGAATGAAAAAATCTCCATTCCTGTGGCAGAATCTCATTTTATTCCCTACTTCGTGAGTAAGTATGGATTGGATTTTAACCTGTCTTTAGAGAAAAACCGGAAGAAAATATACAGGGAATTCATCAATACGTCGTATCGCTTCTTTCTAAAGCAGCTCTCGATAGAATTTGAGGAAGAGGAAGTGCTGGGTTCCAGGGAGATCAGTGACTGGGCGGTCCTTTTCGAATACTGGTTGAGAAAGGGCGGTCAATGCCTGGAGACAAAAGAAGTGATTTTCGGGGATAAGACTCCGGGTTATATACGGCACATATCCCTTTTGAAAGAAGTGTTTCCTCAATGCAAATTCGTGCATATCATAAGAGACCCCCGGGATTATGCCCTTTCTGCAAGAAAGGCCTGGAAAAAGAATGTCTACAGAGCAGCTGAGAGATGGCGGGAGACTCTGGAAAGATTTGATAAGGATTCACAGAACATGAGTGAAGAAGATATTTCCGTGGTGTATTATGAGGAGGTGCTGGAGCGCCCGGAGGAAGTGATCCGGAGGCTGTGTTCTTTTCTGGGAGTGGAATATGTCCCTAATATGCTCAGTTTGGGGAGGTCCTGGGAGTTTTACGGGGATGCCAGGTCTCAAACAGAGATTGTCAGAACCAACAAAGAAAAATATCTGAAAGAGCTCAAAGAAAAGGAAATAAAGAGAATAGAGGAAATCGTTTATTCTGAGGCGTTAAAACACTCCTATCCGATACATTTTGCGGTCAGACCGGTTCCGTTGAGACGGGATGAGATGAGGGCGTATAAATTCTTTGATTTTGCAGCCATACTGAGGCACAATGTCACTAAATTCGGTCTTTTCAAAGGTTTGTATTTAAGTTATATTCATCATAAAAAGTCAAGCTGGCAAAACTAATTTTTTTGCCCGCATTATTTATAATGATGATAAAAGTGTTAATGGTGGGTCCGGTTCCTTTTCTCTACGGGGGAGTGTCCAAAGTAGCCGGGTCTTTTTTAGAGGCTGAAAAGCCGGGAATAGACATGGATTATATCGCTACTTCCACCAAAAAATCATTGGTTTATAAGGTGCCTCTGTATGTATCCGGCCTAGCCCGGATTTTTTGCAAACTCCTTTTTCAGAGACCGGATATTGTCCACATCCATTTTTCAAAAGGAGCCAGTATATACAGAAAATATATCATCGAGAAAACGGCCGGTTTTTTTAAAGTTCCGGTTGTGATCCACTCACATAGTTTCGGGCCAAAGATAGAGGTGAGAAAAGGGGTTTTCCCTGAACCTGAATTTTACAGCCACGCTTCTTTTTTTGCCAAGAAAATCATATTGCGGTTTTTAGATGGAGCTAACAGCATTGTGGTGCTAACGAAGCGGATCCGGTTTTGTTTGCAAAATATCACGCAAAACAGAAACATCCGGGTCCTTTCCAATCCTGTAGACTGCCGCAAATATGTGCCTGGCGACAAAAAAGGGCCCGGAAAAAGGGTCCTATTTATGGGAGATTTTTCTGAGAGCAAAGGCATCAAAACACTTGTGAAAGCCGCCTCAATCGTCAAAGACAAGCTTCCTGATGTGAGGTTTGTTCTTTGCGGAGGCAGGAGAAAGGAGATAGCTGAGACGGTTGCAGACTGGGGCATTGAAGAGCATGTTGAAATAAAGGGATTTGTTTCAGGAAGAGAAAAATCAGATATTTTTAAAGAGGCGGACCTGTTTGTGCTCCCTTCTTTAAGCGAAGGACTTCCTGTAGCGGTTTTGGAAGCTCTGTCGTCCGGACTTCCCATTATAGCCACTCCTGTCGGGGGAATTCCGGATGTTATCAAGGACTATCAGAACGGGCTGTTTATCAAACCCGGAGACCATAAGGCTCTTGCAGAGAATATCATTTTTCTTTTGAACAATGATGATGTGAGAGAAAAGATAGGTGAGAACAACCGGAAAAAAGCGCTTGATGAGTTTGATACCCCTGTTGTTGTGAGAGAATTGAAGAGAATTTATGAAGGGGTGATGCGGAAGTGAAATGGGAAGAGTGAAGCTGGTTTATATTCTGGGCGGAGGGCGCAGCGGCTCAACGGTGCTGGGTATTCTTTTAGGGAATAGAGAGGGTGTTTTTTATCCGGGTGAGCTTTTCGCTTGGAACAGGTATAAAGGAGTGCCCAGTACGGCGAAAAAGGAAACCAGGGAGTTCTGGAAGAAAGTAGGGGAGCACGCGGGAGAGCTTACAGAATATTTTGAATATGACTTTTATGAACTCATGGAAAGTTTTTATTCTATCAGGTATTTCTTTAAATGGTGGAGGGATGCGAAGCTTTTCAAAGACTACTGGGATTCAAATACAGGCCTTTTCAGAGAACTGGGAGAAATCTCAGGGGCTCACACCATTGTGGACTCTTCCCATTACGCGCTGAGAGCTTTCTGGCTGTCCAGAGATCCGAGGGTGGATATGAGGCTGGTCTATTTGGTGAGAGAGCCTGTGCGTGTGGTGGATGCTTTTTTAAAAAAAGACATTGAACAGAGATACAAACATCCTCTTACGGCCAATATCTATTATTCCATGGCGAATTTCTTGTCCCTCCTGATTTATCTTTGTTTTCCCAGAGATAAAAAAATGCTGGTCAGGTATGAAGATATTATTGAAAGACCAGGGGAAGTATTATCAGAAATAAGCCGTCACATGGGGATAAACCAGGGCACCCCTGATTTCAGTGACTTAAAAGTCGGCTGTTTGTTCGAAGCCAACCGGATTAAAAATAAAAAAAAAATTAGCTTACGGAGAGAAAAAAAAGAGATTGATTTAAATTATTTCTGGTCATTTGTGACTAAAGTAATACAGGTTCCTTTTTATCTGCTGTTCGGATATCCCCTTTGGAGATGAAAAGAGCGGATTTCTCATGAATGATCTGGACAAAATAATTTTCAAGGTTGCAGGTGTGAAAGTGCATGCCCTGCAGCCGGAAAAAGCCAGGGATATTGTTCTCTCCTGGTTTCAGGAACCGAAGCGGCTCCACATGATATCTTCCACCAATATGTACCATTTTGTGAATGTTATTGATGATCCTGATTTTTCCAAGGTTGTCAATGATGCGGATTTATCTCTGCCTGACGGCATACCTTTGATATGGTACGGCCGGTTTCTCGGATACAGACTTCCCAGAAGATGCGGGATAGAGGAGTTGATGGTTGAGTTATTCGAGCTGTCGAATCAGGGACACCGCTTCAGGCATTATTTTTACGGAAACACACAAAAAGTGTTGTTCCAGTTAAAGAAGAATTTATTGAAAAAATATCCGAAGCTTTCCATATGCGGTATGTTTTCCCCTCCTTTTCGGAAGCTTACAGAGGAGGAAAACGATGAATATATCGAAAATATAAACCGGACAAATCCGGATTTTGTGTGGGTCAGCCTGGGATGCCCCAAGCAGGAGAGCTGGCTGTATAAAAACCGCCATAAGCTGAATGCTGTGGCCGGAGGAGGAGCCGGAGCTGTCTTTAACTTTATGTCACGGGAAACCCCCAGAGCACCGGATTTCTTCAGGTATTCAGGGCTGGAGTGGTTTTACAGGCTCGTCAACAATCCGAAGTTAGCTTACCGGTATTTATACAAATATCCCCAATTTTTCCTTAAACTCCTCACCCGCTCTCTTTAGGGGTTCTCTTTAGGGGGTCGGGCCCGGGCATCTTCAATTATATCAATAACTTAACCCTATTTTTCCACAACATCCTACCCTGGGAGACTCCTTTTTTTGGGGCCTAAATTGTGCTTTAAAGAGAGGACTCTTCGCAAAAATGAGCACCTGAATTTAAAAAAGATGAATCAAAGATAACTGATGGAGCGGCGTGTCTCTGCCCGCAGCGGAAGGGGTTCCCCACGGGGGGATGGGTGGAGCGAGGACGGAGATATGCCGCGGAATGATCACTTATTCTGCTTAGCAGGTACTCATTATTGTGATGAACCTAAGAGATTAATGTCTTATCGGATAAGGATTGCAATAGACAGAGCCGGGCATTAAACTAGGATAATAAAATCATGAAAAAATCCAGTATTTCATGCCCCTCATGCGGCAGAAAAAATGTAACCGATCTTGGCAAAATTCCGGAGGAAAGAAAATTCGGGGGGAAAGATTTCAATGATTTTTTAATAAGCAAAAATCTCTTAGTATGCCGCCACTGCCATCTTTATTTTAAGTATCCTATGTATGATAGATCCTATTTAGATGAGCTCTATAGGAGAGCTGATACAAAAAGCTGGCAGTACAATTTAAACTATAGGAAAGACTGGCTGAGAGCCGCCGCCTGGC
Source organism: uncultured Eubacteriales bacterium (assembly GCA_964611275.1). Lineage (GTDB taxonomy): Bacteria > Acidobacteriota > Aminicenantia > Aminicenantales > Aminicenantaceae > WJMT01. The sequence goes on along the minus strand of CAZSZS010000046.1, from coordinate 137 downwards.
TTGAAAAATACCTTATAAAGGGGACCCTGATCGACGTCGGATGCTGGGACGGCGCTTTCCTCAATTCCCTTGGAAGTCATTGGATCCGCAAGGGCATTGAGATCAATTTTTTTGCAGCCGAAAAAGCAGCAGAAAGG
>CAZSZS010000045.1:0-19029 GCA_964611275.1 uncultured Eubacteriales bacterium | reverse complement strand
CATTTTCATACCCTATGTCCTCAAAGGCCTCATTCCACCAGCTGGCTCCCTCGACGAGAGCGGATAAAATGGGTTCCGGACAGCCTCTATCCACATAATAGACGATCGGCTCTACAGGTTCACTTACTTTGGCTGAAGGGTCCTTTTTATTCAACCGGTGTCTTCTAATGTATCTCTTCTCCATTTCTCTCCCGACAGGAGCCGAATAATCTGTGAAAATAAAGCTCGAAAAATTAGAACGCGGGTCATAGTCTCTGGGCTCATATTCGTCATCCGGAAGCTCTATAAAGGAGTGATGCTGTCGCAAAGAAACATACCCTGCATCCGGCGCGACTTCGCGAACATCGCTTCCGGGATTGTCTGAAGTGAACGTCAATAAAGCCTCAAACTCCGTATTTTTTGGGAAGTTCTTCGTATCGGATAAAAACACACTGGACCTGGAAACATCAAGCCGGTAATCTCCCTGTCCAGATCTCTTCAACTGACTTATGACCCCATGAGCATCCCTTAAAATAAACGGTGTGGCATTGACCAGAACTTTATCCGTGTCTTGAGCGACCACTCTAAATCCCCACAGTATTGACTTGGCAAACGCTTCATCCACAGCTTTTTTTTCATAGGGATTATCACTCGAGGCCCTGTACTCATAATTGGGTTCCATAAGAAAAACTTTTGGCCCCATCCTTAGAAACTTGACTACTTTAGCCCCTCCAAGTTGATTCCGATCAAGCCCGATATCGTTCGAGCCAAGCCCTGCTCTGAGAGAAGGGACATAGAGAAATTCAAGCCCTATTTTATCTATCTCAAGCCATACTTCACCTGTCCCCTTATCCCAATAAAAAGAAAAATAGCCAGGATGCTTTTCCATTCCTGAAACCTTTTCATCTATGGACAGGAACTGCGGAAAAGCGCTGATGACGACAAACAATAGACCCAAACCAAACACCAAACATTTTTTCATATTAGATTCTCTCCTCTAATTAATCTGTACTATTCATAAAAAATGGCGATGCGCATTTGTTCTTTTTGCTTTCAAGGATATACATGCTTTTCATAAAAATGACAACTGAAATGTTTTTGTTTTTTTTCTCTCATTTTAACCGCTATTTTTTACCTTTCAGGCGAGCCGATCTTACGGCATCTGCTTCGTTACGAGGCATTCGAAGTGAAGGACCACGTCTTCATGCCTCATGCCTCTCATCTGCCACAACCTCGACTCGTGAATAAATCAGATTAAATAATCACCTCTATAATACCCGGAGAAGTTAAGTTAATCCAAAAAAAGATTCAATAAAATGAGTAATTTTGTTCAAAGTATGAGTGGATCTGAAATGAGGCCTCCGATGCGAGAGTGCCGGGGTTATCTTAGAGGGAATTAAGGCGGTCGAGTGCTTCCTTCTTAAAAGGATGCCCTTCGTCTGCCTTTTTCCATATATTCAGAAGTTCACTATAATACTTCTTCGCTTCTTTTTTGATGTCTTTATCCTCTAGTATCCTGGCCAGCAAAAACAGGTTTTTCGAGAAAAAGTAATCCCCTTCCATTCTTAAATTCATATCGCCCGGTATCTCCTCCAGAAGGTTCTGCGCACTATTGAGATCCCGGGCGCTATAGTAGGCCTCTGCGATGGCATTCAGGAACCAGGCTTTCATCTCATCATGAGCGGAGAGAAGGTCAACCCCTTTTCTGAACTCACTAACAGCTTCACTTGTCCTGCCCTTCTCTAAGTGGATGAAACCATTGACCAGGAAATAAAGCCTCATTTCCTTTTGATTCATTCCTTTCTGTATCATGGTTTTGAGTTTCTCTGCGCTCTTTTCGGCTTTTTCTAAAGAGCCTGTTTTAACATCCAGAAGACACCTGAAAAATTGAGCCTGCCTTTGGAAGGTCAAATTGCCTATGCTTACAGCCACATCTTCGACTTCGGAGCAGGCGGTTGTGCTTTTATCCAGTTCATCTTGAAGATAGAGCAGATACGCTTTTTTTAATTTCCAGTTAGCCTCTAAAGTTTCATCTTCAATGACTTGAGCCATCTCCACGCCCTCTGTCACCTGTTCCTCGGCTTCTTTAAACCGGCCCTGCATTAAATACAACTTATAGAGCGAATATCTTCCTCTATTATGGGTATTGGGATTGTTGGTCTCCAGGAGCTTCTTGAACTCAATCTCTGCCTTTTCCAGTTCCCCCTTCATTTGATACACAGAGCCTCTTATGTCATATTGATTTTCAAAGGTCGGATTTACGGATAATATTTTTTCCAGTTCCTCTTGAGCTCGGTCAAAACGGCCCTGCATCACAAAGATCTGGGCAAGGCCTCCCCTAACATAGATGCTTTCCCTTATATTATCCAAATAATACCCGAGTACTTCTACTGCCTTTTCAAGCTGTCCTTTTGCTGTATAGGCATTTGCCAAGTTCGTATAACTCTGGAGCCCTCTGGCCTTATTTTCTTTATTCACGAGCAAACGCTCGACCGCTTCATCCCATCTTTCTAAAGTCATGTACAGAAGACCGAGATTGTTGTTAGCAATTTCATCTTCAGGGTACAGTTCCAATAATTTTTTATAGGCTTCTATGGATTTATCATAGGTCTTCTCAGTCTGACGGAAGTATTCCGCAGTGATGCTGAACTGCTCCCTCTTTGAGACATGTTCCCTTTTTTCATAAGCCTTTTCAAGATTCTTAACAGCCTCGCTTTTATACCCGAGATTGGAGTAACAGATATAGAGCCCCCTGTAGGCCATAGCGAATTCCGGGTCGATAGCTACGGCTGCTTCCAGTAAAGGGATCGCCTTCAAGTATTCCCCCTGGCTTTTGAAGTCCTCTCCGTCTCTGTAATATCGAAAGGCATCCTGGGAATCTGTTGTGATCTCCCGTATGTTCAGGTCTATATCTCCCTGTATTTCTGAAGATGACAGTTCAAAATCCTCTTTGACCAACTTTGTGAGTTGATCCACTATATCAAAAAGACTCTCTTCGCCTATTCCTTCCACCTGTTCCCTTCCGATTATTCTCTCCGTCTCAGGCTCAAGCAGACTTGTATTCACCCTTAATGTGTCTCCGGCTTTCGTCAGCCTCCCCATAAGGACATAAGTCACACCGGCCCTGGATGCCACATCTTTTAAGTCTTTTGATGAATAGGTTTTGGACTCCTCCAGATTCAATTCCTTCAATACATCAAACAGCTTCTCACCGCTCAAGACTGTCAGAAATTTAGACTGCCCGAGGTCAGCGACAAGAAGGTCAGAAAGAGCTTTTCTCCAGTGGTCAAAACTCTCGTCCCCTGTATTGTTTTCAAAATGCATGACAGCCAGAGAAGGTCTGTCTCCATCAGAAACTACAGCCCTCTGGTGCCAAAGAACTTTCCATACAAAAAAACCGATGATGAGAAGAAAGATGAATACCAACGCAGGAGGCAGAACCTTTTTCAAATTGAATTTTACCGTGATCTCCCTGGAAACAGTGGTCTTCCTTTTAGGCAGAACTTTGTCTGTCTCAGGTATCTGCTTTTCAATCTGTCTCAATTCAGCCAGCAGCTCTCTGACATCTTGATATCTCTCCTCCTTCTTTTTCTGTAAACATTTAAGAATCATCCGGCTTATATTTTCCGGTATCTGAGAGTTGAGCCGCCTCGGATTTAAAGGTTTTTCTGATTTCTGTTTCACAGCAACGCTTAAGGGAGTTTTGCCTTCAAAAGGAAGCTTGCCTGTGAGCATTTCATAAAGGATAATACCTAATGAATAAATATCGGTCCGGCCGTCGATGTCATTGCCCTCAACCTGCTCCGGAGACATATATTCCGGTGTCCCCACAATAACCCCTTCTTCGGTTATCCCCTTTGACTTGACAGACCGTGCAATACCAAAATCCATGACTTTAGCATTGCCCTCCCTGTCGATCATGACATTTTGAGGTTTCAAATCCCTGTGAACAACACCCAACCTGTGCGCTTCGTTCAAGCCTTCACAGATCTGCCGGGCAATGATTACAGCCTTGCCCACAGTCAACTGCTCCACCCGGTGGATGAGCGATTTCAAATCTTCACCTGAAACATATTCCATTGATATGAAGTGAATTCCCTCATGCTCGCTCAGATCAAACACCCGGCAGATATTTCGGTGAGAGATCTTTCTCGTCAATTTCAATTCATTACGGAAACGCTGAAGGGTCTGCTCATCGGATGCGATCTCAGGATTCAGGATCTTTAAAGCCACATTCTCATCTATATTGATGTCCCTTGCCTTATAAACACCGCCCATTCCTCCTTTTCCAAGCTTCTCGAGGATATGATATCTATCTGCAAATGTACTGCCGACCCTCATCTCGCCAACGGAGGTCACAAGAGTCTTCGTATCGGATGTCGGTTCTTTTGGTCTGCCTTTAAGAGAGGCCCCGCAGTTTCCGCAAAATTTTGTTCCGGGTCTGTTTTCAGTCTGGCATTTAGGGCATTTCATTGTGTTTTTCTCATTTTATTCAACTATATTAATATACGCGCAAATAGTCAATTCAGTTGCTAACATAATTAACACAAAAATTGATTTAAAATGAGTTAAAGTATAAATTAAAGTAAGTGAGAAACACCTAAAGGAGAAAACAAAAATGAGAAAAAGAAATCGAAAGAAACATGCTTTGCCGGCTATTTTATTCCTGGCTTTTATTTTTTTTACAATAAGCTGCCAGACCGGCGGTCCGAATCAAAGAACAAACCTGAGATTTGCTGTCTCCTATTCGGAAGATCTCTCTAAAGAACCATTGGACGGCCGGCTCCTTCTGATGATATCCACCGACGACAAAGCAGAACCCCGGTATCAAATATCCGATGGTCCGGATACACAGCTGGTTTTCGGGATAAACGTAGGGGGCTTGAATCCAGGAGAAGAAGAAGTGATAGATACAGAGGTATTGGGATATCCTTTAAAAAGCATATCTGATATCCCGAATGGGACTTACTTTGTGCAGGCCCTTCTTCACAAATACGAGACCTTTAACCGGGCCGATGGCCATACCGTCAAGCTTCCCATGGACAGAGGTGAAGGCCAGAGATGGAACCAGGCGCCGGGAAACCTGTACAGCACTCCTGTGAAAATCAGTATAAACCCTGAAAAAGACCAAAAAATAGAAATAAAAATGGACAATAAAATCCCTCCTATCCCTGATCCACCCGAAACAAAATACATCAAACATATAAAGATCCAAAGCAAGCTTTTAACTGAATTCTGGGGCCGGCCCATGCATCTGGGCGCCCATATTCTTCTTCCTGAAGGATTTGAGGAGCATCCCGATGCAAAATATCCTCTGGTCATTTTTCACGGTCATTACCCTTATACTTTCGGCGGATTTAGAGAAGAGCCACCGGATAAAAGCTCAGAGCCGGCATACAGTGAAAGATTTGATGTGGAAGGGTACAATCTCATCCAGCAGGAGTATGCTTATCAATTCTACAAGGACTGGACAGGAGCTGATTTCCCGCGGGTGATTGTTATTGAAATCCAGCATGCCAATCCCTATTATGACGACTCCTATGCCGTAAACTCCGCCAATCTCGGCCCGTATGGGGATGCGATCACGTATGAACTGATCCCTTATATCGAGGAAAAATTCAGAGGCATAGGCAAAGGATGGTCCCGCTTCCTCTACGGAGGTTCCACAGGAGGCTGGGAAGCGCTTGCTGTTCAGGTGTTTTATCCGGATGAATACAACGGATGTTTTGCGGCCTGCCCTGATCCGATTGACTTTAGGGCGTACACAATTGTCAACATATACGAGAATAAAAACGCCTATTACCTGGACAGTCAGTGGAAAAAAACTCCGAGACCGGGAGCCAGAAATTATCTCGGCAAAATAAGCTGCACTCTCGAAGAGATGAATCACAGAGAACTTGTTCTGGGAACGAACTCACGTTCAGGCCAGCAGTGGGATATCTGGCAGGCTGTCTATTCTCCGGTCGGAGAGGATGGATACCCTCGGCCTATCTGGGATAAGAAGACAGGTGATATTGACCCTGAGGTAGCTGAATACTGGAGAGAAAATTATGACCTGCGCTCTATTCTGGAAAGAGACTGGGAGACCCTGGGGCCTAAACTCAAAGGAAAGATCCACATATACTGCGGGGATATGGATAACTACTACCTGAACAATGCGGTGTATCTTATGGAAGAATTCCTTGAAAGCACGAAGGAACCCTACTATGACGGAGAAGTGGATTACGGAGACCGGGCGGAGCACTGCTGGAACGGTGACCATGAAAGGCCCAATGCCCTTTCAAGGCTCAGATACAATCAGATGTTTATACCAAAAATCGTCGAGAGGATACTGGAAACAGCTCCTGAAGGTGCGGATCTGGAAAGCTGGAGATACTGATGCTAAAAGGCTACTCCGGCTCTAAGCTCGATTCCCTTAACAAACCGGCTTTCGTCAGAATCATAAACATGGATCTCATATCCGCCAAAACCCACTACACTCACGATGAACGGTTTTAAAACCAAATTGAATCCTACTTCTCCCAGGGGAGTTATGGTGTTGTCCTGAGGCCTGTTGTCAAACCCAGCCCCTACAAAAAGCATATTGGGGGCCCTGTCTAAAACAAAAAGCCTCCATCTTCCGCCCAATTCCCAGTGCCTATCCCCATCAGCATACTCATCTTTAGAGTCTTCGATAGTTCTGTAATAGCCGACTCTCACGGAAAAAGCGGATTTTGTGGACGTATAATACATGACCTCTAACTGATAGTCTTCATCTATGAGCTCAAGTATATCTGTGGTAATGCCAAAATGGACAGCAGGAAGGCTCCATATTCGGACAGAGGATAAAAGAAAAACAAACATAATGGAGATGAGAATACCAAATTTCTTTTTCATTGAATGACCCCTTATTTTAATTTTCATTCTCTCAAATTGAACCAATGATTCATGAATTATAAAAGAAAAAACCAAAAAAAACAAAATATTTTTTTCCGTCTTATTGACTTTTTATCAAACTATCCTATAATGTGAGTGAGCATTCACTTTCATGAAAGAAACCATATTTACGATCTCAAGAGAGACCAGGAAAAAAGAGATTATAGAAACATCACTTGAAATCGTCGATAAATACGGCATCAAAGGAATGACCGTTGCCCGCATTGCCAAAGAGGTCGGCTTCGCAGAATCCGCGCTTTACAGACATTTTCATTCAAAAAAAGAAATCATCGAATTCATACTGGATGAAGCAGGTATTGCTGCCCAACAGCAGTTAAAGGAAATCATAGATTTAAAAGATAATTCGGTCAACAAGTTGAAGGCTCTTCTAAAAATCCATCTTGAGTTCTTAGAAGCGTTCCCCGGCCTGTTCAAGATCATATATTCTGATGAGATCCACATAGGAGAAAAGTCGCTGCTGAACAAACTCGAATCTCTTATCAATACCTTAACCGGCTCCATTAAGGAGATCCTTGACAAAGGGAAAAAAACAGATAAATTCCGTTCTGACCTGAATTCCACAATGGCAGCCGTTCATTTCCTGGGAATAGTCCAAACATCTTTTTCTTACTGGACCATAAAAAACAGAAAGATCTCTTTAAGCCAAACCAGTGATTATCTGCTGTCTCAACTGCTTAGCGGAATAAAAGCCTAGAAGGGAACCTAAAAAATGGTACTTGTGTGCATCGATATGAGAGTGAATATTCACTCTTGTTAAAAGGAGACCTGAATTGCCGCAAAAAATATTTGGATTCCTTATCAAAAGAAGAGTAGCCGTGGTTATCGTGATCGTTCTGTTTACCTGTTTACTGGGCCTTCAAATGAAAAACCTTCGCCTTGAAAACCGGATGACCCAATGGTTCCCTCAAGATGACCCTGTTCAGAAACTCCTTCTCCATACAGGAGACTTGTTCGGGTCCAACCAGCTCGTACTCATCACTCTTAAAATCGACAACAGCAGGGCTTTCTCACAAAAAACACTGACCCAGATCAAACGACTTACAGACGAGCTGAATAGAAGCGACCAAGTATTCCTTGCCTCTTCTCTCTCCAATTCTCCCTATATCACTCAAATCCAGGGAGGAATCGAAGTCAGAGATTTCCTGGAAGAGATCCCGGAGAGCGAACAAGAGTTGATCCGGCTTAAAGAACTGGCGCTATCCAGAGACACCATGGTCAACAATGTCATATCCTCGGATGGTGAATGGATGGCTGTCAGTGTGTATATCGACCCGGAGGAAGACCTAATAGAGGTATTCAAAAAGAACATAAAACCAACTGTAGAGAAATATTTCGATTCACAAACGGAAATTTTCTACTCAGGTATCCCTTCGGATGCGTATTTTGCGGATCAGTTTGTGTCATCAGACATGAAAAAACTCATCCCCCTTATTGTCATCCTCATCCTTTCTCTCCTTTATTTAAGCTTCAGGCATTTGAAAGGCGTTCTCTTCCCTATCATTGTTGTTGCCACATCCGTGGTATGGATGTTTGGAATGATGGGCCTTTTTCGCACTCCCTTGACTCTCGTAAGTCCGGCTTTACCTGTTCTGGTGATCGCCCTGGGCTCTGCCTACGGAATCCATGTGGTCAACACCCTCTACAGCCAGAAGGGATCCGGTTCTCTTCAACTCAAAAATGTCCTGCAAGCCTCAAGCCAGGTCGCAGCTCCTGTGATGCTTGCAGGATTGACTACTGTGGCCGGATTTGTTTCGTTCTTAACAGTGAAACTGAAACTCATCTCACAATTTGGGATCTATTCTGCTGTGGGAGTTATCTTTGCCGCTGTCATATCACTTGTTTTTATTCCAGCCGCACACATTATTTTTCAGGGCAACGAAAAAACAGCACAGAGAAAACATATGTCTTTTTTCCTTCCTTTTCTGAGAGCCCTCTTCCGTTTTGTGCATAAATATAAAAAATCTGTTTTAGTTTTTTCGCTCATCATTCTATTAGGGATGGGATACGGACTTTTTATTATAAAAAGAGAGGTGAATTTCTCCGAATATTACCCGAAAAACAGCGAACCGCGAAAAGGTTTTGAAATAGTCAAAGAACATTTCGGAGGCTCTTTCCCGCTTACGATCTATATTAAAGGGGAGCGTGTCAATTCAGCCGCCTTTCTTCGTCTCGTTAGGAGGGTTTCTCTCTATCTCGGCTCAGTCCAGGAGGCCAGCCAGCCTTTCTCCCTAGCTGACTTCATACAGGAGCTGAACGACAATCTCAATGACCGCTACCACATCCCGGATAATGATAGAGGCGTGGGAAATCTGTGGTTTTTTTTGGAAGGAAGAGAAGAACTCAAGCAGATCATTTCAGCTGACCTTTCCGAAAGTCAGGTTTTCTCCCGGGTATCGAATTCGGAACTCAAATTCATGCGCCAGCTCCGCGATGAAATCAATCACTTTCTTGAGCAGGAATATTCAGGCAAAATCTATGTGTTCCATCTGGAAGACCTTACTGAAAATGAAATTATGGAACTGAGAGAAAAAGAGGCAGACACGGTCCTGGATGAAATAACCTGGCTTGTTCAGTCATACGGAGTGTCCCCCTTTGATAGCGATCGAGCAGCGGATAGACTCTTTTCTCTTATTCAGGACTTTCCCGAACCTCATGATGAAGATGTGACAGACAGAGCTTCCTTAGAATTCAGAAACACCCTGTTTTCTGAATTTTTCGACTTCATAATTTCTGATGACACCGCCAACTTGCTCTATGACAGATTGGTTTCCTCCTTAAACAAATCTAAGGCTTCCGTGCAGGACTTCAAAAAGATTCTCCAAAATACCATTCCCTGGGAAGAATATGATGATGAGATCGCTCTAGACGTGGCATCTACTTTATCATTCAGAGTGACCGAGTCCATAAGGTCAGCTTTTTCTAACAGGGCTCTGAAAGAGATCTCTCCCTTTATCGATTCCGGTCTGCAAAACAACGAAAATTTCTCAAAAAAACTGAAGGGGCTCCTCTATGAAATCGCAGACAATATGGTTATTCTTCCTGAAAAAACAGCTCCCTTCAAAGGTCAACTTCTTGAAATATCAAGAATCGAACAAAGCGGTCAACCCGTATTCATGATAAGATTGGATCATTATCTTTATATGTCCCAGATCCAGTCTCTTATCCTTGCCCTGGTTATCACTTTCGTCCTCATCACTGTTGTGAGCCGCTCCATAAAATGGGGATGCATTTCCATCCTGCCCATAGGTTTCACTCTGTATGTGATATACAGCTTTCTCGGGCTAACAAGCATACCGCTTGACTTTGCCACCATGATGATCGCCGGAGTCTGTATCGGAGTCGGCATTGATTATGTGATCCACTTTACCCACGGAATAAGAGAACAGGTCAAACAAGGCTTCAGCGTGGAAGAGTCCGTCCATTACGTGTTCATGGAGAAGGGAAAAGCCATACTGGCCAATTCACTGGCTGTTATGACGGGGTTTCTGGTTCTTCTTTTCTCATCCATGAGTCCCTTGAAAAATTTTGGAGGGGTTATGGCAGGGGCTATGTTTCTTGCGGCTTTATCCTCTCTAACCATACTGCCTGCCCTTATCTTAACCATCAAACCGAAAATAGGAGGCATAAATGAATAAAAAAACAATCCTTTTCTCAATTTTTTTTCTGCTGTCCGCCCTCTTAGGGTGGAGTCTCACAGGAAATGAAATATTAAAGAAAGTCGATGCCCGCACGGTCGGCAGTGAAGCTCCTGAAGATGTTCAAATGATCATGACGATGAAAATAGTGAGCCCTTCGGGAAGCGAAAAAGTGCGAGAATTAAAGACCTGGACCAAAAATAATGAAAACGAAGACGACTGGCGGCTTATGAAGTTCATATCCCCCCCTGACGTAAGGGATGTGGGTTTTCTCACTCTCTCGGACGAACAAATGTATCTCTATCTTCCGGAATTCCACCGCATCCGCCGCATCGCTTCTCATAATAAATCCGACAACTTCATGGGCTCTGATTTTTCCTACGAAGACCTTGGCATCAGTTCTTTTGAAAAGTATTACGACGCGGAACTGATAAAAGAAGAAAACGATTTCTGGCTTCTCAAACTCTCTAAAAAACCGGATGCTGATAAACCCTATGAACTGATCGAGATGTGGGTTTCCAAGGAATCGAATCTCCCTGTGAGGATGAAGCTTTATGACGCATCTGGGGATTTGAGTAAAGAAACCATTCAGGAAAGCCGGTCTTTCGGCACATACTGGATCCCTGTGAAGATCACCATGAGAAATATTAAAGAAGGTTCCCGGACAGAACTCTCCATGGATGAGATAAAAACAGACCAGGGGCTGGACTCTGAAATCTTCACTCCCAGATTTTTAAAAAGGAATGTCCGGTGAGAAAAACAGTCCTTTTCCTTTCATTAGCCCTGTTGGTTTTCCCCCAAACAGTAAAAGCGGATGTCACTGTGGCAGGACAGGTCAAACTTTTCACTTCTCTCTTTCTGAAACAGAATGACACGGGGACTTATTTCATACATGACTCAGGCGAATTCGCAACCAAACGGCTTGAGATCCGGCTTCGCATCTCCGGCTTTTTATCCGATCAGATAAGCTATGCGGTCCGGTTCGACAGCTTTTCCCAGCCGGATGCCCTGTTTTCCGCGGATAGCTTTCCTGAATCCAGTTCTCTGGGCGCTCCCACTCTAGCCGAACCCTTTGATTTCTTCCTTTATGAAGGAAATATTAAAATCTCTGATTTTCTGTTCCAAGGCCTTGACTTCACGCTGGGGAAACAGAGAATCCAATGGGGAACCGCAGATATGGTCAATGTGATTGACAATTTAAATCCCGTGGATTTTGCTAACTTCCTGACCTTTGACCCGGATTATTTTGGAGAAAGACGCCCCCAGACAGCGCTTAATTTCGAATACTATCTCTCCGGCTTCACCAAAATTCAGTTCGTCTGGCTTTTATCCCGGCAGATCTCGCCTCTTCCGGCCGACTTTTCAGACCTGGTCACCGGAGGACTGACATCCTCCTCCATCCGGATAGATACAGAAAACAAATTCCTCCGGAACACAAACTATGCCCTTAGATTTGCCACAGTCCTCCTGAATACGGATATAGGGCTCAGCTACTACAAAGGAAATTTCAGTCTGCCCATGCTCTACGGAGTGACCCCCGTCGGACCTGCAGAATTTGAATACTCGTATACATATCCCCAAAAACAGGTTCTGGGAATGGATGTGGCAGGAGAGATCTTTTCAGCCGGTTTCTGGGCTGAACTGGCTTACATTATACCGGAGGATGTGGACGCTTTTGCGTTCAATGAAACGTTCCCTCTTTTCGAAGGCCCTTATTTCAAATATGTTTTAGGGCTGGACTATACCGCAGATATAGGGACAGGGATCTATCTCAACGCCCAGTATCTTCACGGTTTTTTTGATGAGGCGGATTACTCCGGCACAGCTGAATCCCTGTTCGGATTTAAAAAAGGAATGTTTTTCGGAGAACTCCAGGACTTCATAGTGGCAAGCGCCGAATACAGTATGCTGAGAGAAAACCTGAAGATAGAATTGGGCGGAATCGTCGAATTTGGAGACCAGGAAAACGCGTTCTCCTTCATGCCTTCGCTTGAGTATAAGATAAAAGACTTTGTCACTGTAAAAGCCGGGGGATTTATTGTCTCAGGGAGTGAGACCAATACCAAGTTCGGTCCCTTTAAAAAAGACAACATCCTGTTCTTTGCCTTTAAAACAGATTTCTAACTAGCCTGACCTATTCATAAAAAAAGGGCTCAGAGCAGGTGATCCTGCCCTGAGCCCCGAATGGTCTGCTTGGACTTGTGTTCAGCGCTTTATGATATGAACGTCTCCGCTGAATGTCTTGACCTCTATGTCAGCTCCTCCGCCGTTTACCGTCCCGTACAATTCTTTTTTGCTGATCTTACCCGAAATAGTGATATCAAAGTCACTATCAATGGTGCCGCTGAATGTCTTGGCTTTCAGGTCAAATGCTGAATTTCCCGGTATGCGCAGATAAATCCCACCGCTGTGAGACTTCAGATAATAACGTCCGTCTCTGTTTATATCACCAATGTATTCGACTTTTCCGCTCAAAGCTTCTGCATCGACTTCCATGGCGCCTTTCACGTCAATCAGCTCAATCCCTCCGCTCACTGTTTCTGCATCAATATCTCCGTCTTTAATGTTCTTGAGACTTATATCTCCGGACACGGTCTTAAGGTCCGCATCCCCTGTGACATTCTCCACATCTATGTCTCCGCTTACGGAATCACAATCCACGCCATTGGACACGTTGGATGCCGTCACATCACCGCTCACGGATTTTCCTCTGGCAAAACGAGAAACATCCCTGATCTCCACATCACCGCTCACGGTCGACGCTTCAAGGTCCCCTCCGATTTTTTCAGCATACACATTTCCGCTTACGGAACTAACATCAGCCTCGGCCTGTGAAGGGATAACCAGCCAAAAATCCACAGAAAAGTTTTTGATTTTTCTGCTTAAAGAACGTTCCTCAGGGTATTCTGTCTTTATTGTGAGGGTGTTCCCCTGTTTTGAGACTTCAATTTTAACAAGACCAAATCTCTCTTGAGCTGTGCTTTCCGAATCCGCTCTAGTCGTCTTAACGGCTTTTATGGATACTTCTGCCTTGTCCCAGGTCTTGACTTCAATATCGCCGGAGATGTTTCTGAGCAAAACGCTTCCTGTTTTAGAAAGAGCCACTGTTTTATCAAATTTTTCCTCGTATTTCTGATCAGCCAATGAGTATCGAGGCGACATTCCGATGAACAATAGCACTCCCAGGATTACCAGTATTGAAGAAATCTTTTTTATCATGTCCTTCCTCCTTTATATTTTATTCTCTGATTCTCCTTTTTTTGGAGAATAATCTTTAACGTTTAAAAGTTTATAAAGCAAATCCGTTTTCTCTTTATACGCAGCAAGCAGGATGTTTCTGGAATCAATATCCCTGGGATCGTTGAGAACGGCTTTCCTGCAGGCTGTAATAGACGAATCAATCAAATTCAAGTTGGCCTGGAAAACCTCTGCCACCTCAGGGTCCATTCCATTTTCCTGCGCTTCCACTGCTTTCATCATGGACTCAATAGCCAGTTTGTAGTGTTTTTCTGCTTTCTTTAAATTGGCAATCACATCATCCTGCTGCTTAAAAGGACTTAAACCCTTTTGATTACCAAGATAATAAATACCGACCACCACCGCTCCAACAACGAGAAGAACAGATAAAAAGCTCACAGCGTATTTAAGCTTCGGAGACCAGCGCAATGGGAGCCTCTTCGCCTCTTTATATGATGGAGTTGATGTCTCTAATCCCTTTTTGATCCGGTTCCAGACGTAAGGAGAGGGAGAACCTGCCTCTAATTGTCGAGCAGTACCGGCTATACCTTTATAATCTTCCAGGATTTTTCGGCATTCCTCGCAGCTCTCGAGATGCTCCTCAAGAGAAGAACGCTTGGTCAAATCCAGTTCGCCGTCAACATAATCGCTGATCAATTTTTTTGCTTTTTTACAGTTCATTTTATTCTCCTTATAGGACCTGTTTGGCATAGAGCTTTTTCCTGAGCTGTTCCCTTGCTTTAAAAAGCTGTGATTTTGATGTACCTTCCGAACAATCCAAGATCTCGGCCACTTCGCGGTGCTTGAATCCCTGAACATCATGAAGAATAAAAACGCTTCTCAGCCCGGGCGCCAGTTCCTTTAGAGCTTCCTTAATCGTTGTTTTCGTCAGGTCCTCATACTCTCCGCTTGTGTCTTCTCCAATAAAGTCCTTCACGCTGTCGAGAGAGACTGACTTCTGATTTTGCTTTTTTGCCTTCCTTAAATAACTGATGCTCGTGTTTACAACAATCCGGTAGGACCAGCTCACAAAAGCCTGGTTATCATCCAACCGGTGCAAATTAGTGAATATTTTAATAAAAGCATCCTGAAGAATATCTTCCGAGGCAGCTCGGTCCTGAGTGTACCAGTAGGCCACTCCGAAAAACTTCGCTTTCAACTGCTCATAAACGGCTTCCATGGCGTCATGGTCTCCATCACGAGACCGATCAATAATATCAAACGGTATCAGACTTTCTTTATGAGCTTCTTCATCCATCACAGGCACCTCGATTTTTACACCTATTCTATCATATTCCTGACATCTCGTGCTGAGACTGTAATGGAATAAAGCCATTTCTCCGTTCATCTTAGGTCACACTCAGTGTTAAAGATGAAATTGAGAGAAAAAAGGTTGCCTTTGATTTTTATTTTTTTGTCAGATAATCTTAAGGAAAGAACGGGAAAATTAAACTCCCCCCTTCTTGTCTGTAAACAGACGGCGGAAAATTTGGAACGACTTATGTACTACTTAAATAATTTTATGGTCTCATCATTAAAAAGGATGACCATCGAATAGATCCCCAGGGCTGTCCCAAAGGGAAAACACAGCAGATTGAAAAAGGCTAATGCCAGAGTCAGCAACCTTCCCCATTCTTTTCTTTTTAAAAGCGCGGCCCCGGCTATGATATCAGGAATGGAAAGAACCGCTATAAAAGCCGTCATCCAGATAGCCACGGTCCTCAGAATAATGGGAGCTTCATATCCGATATCCGGAAGAAAAGATATTCCGAATAAAATCCAGAAGATAAAAAACGCCCAAATCAAACCCAATACACCGGAGACAATCCACAAAACCGACACGATTTTTATATGTTTTTCCATTTCACCCTCCATTTATCTAAGTTCATTTTAATCATAACCGGGATTATTGACAACCCGCTTTATCAAGTTTCCCAGATCCCTAATGTGGTGTATATCTTTTTTACATGATCGCGGTGTTTCTTAATAATTTCCTGCATTGTAGGATGCCAGCGACTTCGGTCTTCTGGTCCTGTAGACTCATGGTATATCCAGCGGGGCAGAACATAAGAACTGTAACCAAGCCTTAATAAATCGAGGCAGAAATTTGGCACGTAAAGATACCACCCTTTAATCACTTTCTCATCGAACAAAACGATTTCGAATATTTTTTTAGGTACAATCATCAGACATCCGTCAAGGGTCTGTACCCTGATAGGCCAGAAGAACCTTTTCCTGTTTATTTTTTTCGGAGGAATACCGTGACGCACTGCTGCAAACAGCCCTATCACGTTTCTTCCTGCCACTCCTGCGGCTCCAAGCCTGGGTAATAACCTCATATCCCTCTGCGCATCAGCCAGCCATGTTTCTGAATCCAGTGATACATCCTGGTGAACGAACATAAGGTATTCATACTTTGCCTTTTTTGCTGTCAGGCTAAAAATAGCTGGGGCGGACATGTGCTTTCCCGCTGTATTATCGATGGTAAGAAGTTCAAATGCAGCAGTCTGTTTTTCCAGGCTGGGGATAAGGTACTTATCCAGCTTCTCACGGTTATTATAGACACATATTATAGAAATGCCGCCTCCTCTGCTCATCTTAGCAGACAAGATGCCTCTTCCCCACTGTAACCCTATCTGGATTTCTCCCCTATATATAATGGCTGACCGGATAGTTCCATGACTTCCCTATATAATCTGAAATCAATACGTTCAGAATCATAACAAATGTCACTCATCAGGATTTTTTGATCTTTTTTAACAGCATCATTAAGAGTAATATGATCAGCCAGACAGATCGGGAGGCCAGGACTGTCTGTATTATCTCCAAGGTTTTCGATCATACCATAGCAGGTATACCCACCCACGCCGTCGAGCCTGTCGCCCGGCTGGAGGTCACGCTTTGCAATGGCATATACATTGGTTTGCATGCCGTAATCAGGAGCGAGGAATGCACGGTTTTCGGATACAGCTTTAATAATTGTACTCATGGCTTCAATATGGCAGAGATGATAGGGGCGGTAAAAAATATAGAACGGGCCCTCTCCCATTTTGTAATAAGACAGCATGTCCTTCTGATATGGATTATTGCAGTATCCTATGACAAAAACTCCTCCATCCGGTTCAGCACCGAGGATATAATCGACAAACGGCCTGCGGTCCTTCCAGAGTTGATTGAAATCAAAGTGTTTGAATACATCTTTCACATGAGCCACATTCGGACCCTGCATACCGGGCTCCAAGGTGAACATACCGCAAGCATTGGCGATCAGTGCCATCTCGATGTTCAGCTTTGTCCCATCCGTATAGGCAGTGCACATCCGGTAATCGAGCTTCCGTTTATCGGCTTCTGGGATAATTTTCGTGGGATTTGAATACCTATCCAAGAAACCCTTGATATTTCCTGCCATCACCAGCTCGAAACCCCAAAGCCTTATGTCATCTATAAGATGCTTCAATACTCCGTACTGGTCGCCGTCGGAGCTGGTGCATACCACTCCGTTTTTTCTGGCAATATCTGAAAGGAGCGGACCAAAGATGAGATCGATTTCCGAGTTCATCAAAATTAAATGCTTCCTGTTATTTAAAGCGTTAATCGCATGACAGGATGCAGGGATAATGGAGCTGGAAGCCTCGACGACCGCATGAATCGAGCTGCATTCTGAAATCCAGTTCCCGTTTTCACACACAGCAACATTGTTCCGTGATATTGCCCTATCCACTTCACCGGCGCTACTTACCAATTCAAGCGGCAATTGCAACATGTTCAGTGCATCGATACATTTTTGAATATCAACATCACAGACTGCCACACATTCAATCCTGGGAGTAATATGGCTCTGGTAGAGAAGTCCCTTTCCCATAGAACCGATCCCAATTATTCCGATTCTTATATTATTCATAGCTCAGCTACTGGAATACCTCACCGCTTACACTTAAAAACCTGAGAGGGCGCCTAATTCTCACCTTTTTAGAGAGAATTGTCAATCTGGATTCCAAAGAATACGTCTTTTTAAAAGATAGGCTGCAAATGCCTTATTTATGAACAGTCCGGGTCATTCTTTTTCCAGTATATCCTCTATCTTAAAATTCATATCGCTGTGGTGCGTCCCGGGCCAGAAAACCCGTCCGCATTTCGGACAGAGAGCGAAGGAGTCGGAGCGTTCATAAACAAAAGGAGCCACTAAATTTTTGGCCTGCTTTTTGGATAGGGGTTTGAGCACTGCATTGCATTCAATACATCGGGAGTAAGGCCTGACCTGCTTTTTGATATCCAGTTCATCCAGAACCTGGCGGACCTGGGATTTCCAGTGCTCGCTTTGGATGAAAAGCACTTTGATTTGCTTGGCTTTTTCAACAATTCCGGTATCCCTGGTCAGCAGGATGCGGTCTTGTTCCCGGGCGATTCGGATGAGCCTGTCATCCTCAGCCTTGGAGAAAAAAAGCGTATCAAATCCAAGTATCCTCAGCCATTTGGCGCACTTTCCCAGCATACAGTCAACCACGAATTTCATGATCCACTTCTTTTCCTATAATACCATAAAGTGTTTCAAAATCAGCCTTACAGGGATTTAACTTCATCCAAATAAACTAAAACCACAGCCTCTCTTCTGGTTTGAACTGTCAATTTCACCAGAAATCCCCACCAAAGAGATTCCTTGCGTCTCTTCATCAAAAAATCAGTGAAGTCTAAAAAAAAGTTTGCCAAAACAATGATTATGATATATATTGCATTCAAATTTGGAGATAAAAATCCAATATATGGAGGAGAGCGTATGAAAAAAATCCTTATTGTCTTATTGATTGGTCTGTGTGCAACGCCCATGGTCTTCGGAAGCATTGTGACAAACACCAATCAGAGCATATTATTTCTTCGGTATCCGGCTCGGAACGCATCCACAGATATCGATGCTGCGTATTACAATCCTGCGGGCACCACTCGATTATCCGATGGGTGGCACTTCTCATTGAACAACCAAACCATCTTCCAAGAAAAAACCGTCATCAATGAATTTCCCCTTCTCAACAATGACACTTTTACCGGTGAGGTGATGGCTCCCTTATTTCCAAGTGCTTTTGTGGTGTATAAGAAGAATAAGCTAGCATTCTCTTTTGGATTCGGACCCAATGCCGGAGGAGGATCCGCTGAGTTCAAAGAAGGCCTGCCTTCCTTTGAAACATTAATCTCTACACTTCCCTTGCTGGTGACCGGTTATGGATTCCCAACAACACAGTATTCAGCA
>CAZSZS010000044.1:0-5908 GCA_964611275.1 uncultured Eubacteriales bacterium | reverse complement strand
TAAAACTTTTCAAAGAATGTCAATAAGTCTTTTCTGTTCAGCCTTTTTATGACGCTGCTGTTAAACACATATTTTCCATACGGATGGTTGTTGAAAATAATCTGGAAGAGCAGCTTTCTTCCAAGTAACTCTGGATTTGTGTTTCTCACTATATTGTAAAACATGTCTCTTTTAACATTGTTCACTTCAATTTTTGGAAAGTCAGCCTGAGTCAAAAGCTGACCCAGCAGCTTGACGGCATCATTCAAGTAATCTTTAAGACAGGTTATGTTAAAGACAGAGTAGTCAGGATAGGTTGCAACGGAAAAATCACCGCCGATATATTCAATCTGTTCCTCGATCTGAGAAGCAGAGATCCCTATGGCTCCTTTGAACAGCATATTTGCCGTAAAGCTTGCCAGACCAGGAAGGTCATCCGGAGATAGGCTCTCTCCGGTCAGGATGATCAAATGAATATCAATAAATGGCTGCGGTTTCCTTTGAACAACCGAAACCTGCAGTCCGTTTGACAGCATAAAAGATTCAAGAGCTGGAAAATCCAGGTCAGGCAAAGGATAGGGAAGGGGTGGGGTTTTTCTAAATTTTTCCTGAGCTGATAAAGAGGGGTTTATAATAGAGAGAATGAATAAGCCAAACAACAGGCAAAAAATGGCTTTGCGCGGTTGGATATGTTTTTTCATTTGCCTCTCATCTCAACCAGCACATAGTTTTCTGTGAAATATCTGTTCATAATGCCTACAATTTCAGAGGAACTCACTCTTAAATATTTGTTTAATTCTCCTTTTAAATCTTTTATGTCTTTTCCGGATAAATAATACCTGGTTAGAAACAAAGCTCTTTTTTCAGGAGAATAAAAGTTTCCCATATAATCGGACTTATACATGTTTTTAATCTTTACTAATTCCCTATCTGGGATCAAAGATGATTTCAGCCTGTTTATTTCAGATAACAAAGCTTTTTTTGCTATCTCTTTGGTGGCTTCATTATTGGAGAGAACAAAGACTTTTAAGGCTGCCAGATCTCTTCTTCTTTCTATTCCGCCGTTCATGTTCAGTGCGAGTTTATTCCTTTTCACTAATCTTTTGTAAAGGCGGGAGCTTTCTCCTGAAAAAAGCAAATAATCGATTATGGATAAAATATAAAAATCATTGGAATGCAGGGAACCAATTCTATAGCCCAGCCTGAAACCCGGAGCTGAAATATGCTCATTTATAGAGATCTGTTCCTGTCTTTCCTGTATGAAATCTCCTTTGTAAGAGGGGGCTTGAGGAATATTTTTTGAAGGATCAATGGTGCTGAAATATTTTCTCACCAGCTGGAGCGTATTTTCCTCATCAATGTTTCCTGTTATACAGAGAACAGCATTGTTTGGCTTATAATAGGTTTGGTAAAAATCTCTGACGTCTTTTAGGGTTATACTTTTTAAATCATCTTCACTCCCTATTACGGGATGGCTGTACGCAAAGTCAGGGTAAAGCAGTTGATCGATAACAAGAAGGCTTTCTCTGAATGGATCTTCCCTGTTCTGGCTCTTTAACGCTTCTATCAATAAGTTTTTTGTTTCCTCCACATTCGAATAGTTTAAATTCAGAGAGTTCATTCTATCCGATTCAAGCCATAATACGAGAGGGAGCTGATTTGAAGACACGGTCTGATAGTAGAGTGTACTGTCCCAGGATGTAACGGCGTTGAATTCACCTCCTATTCTGTGAATAAACCTTATGTGCTGCATAGGCCCTACGTTTCTTGATCCCATGAACATAAGGTTTTCTAACAAATGGGCTATTCCTGTTTTTCCTTTTTTCTCGTATACCGAGCCAACTTTATACGCGCACGCAACAGTCACTAGAGGAAGACTGTGATCTTCGGAAAGAATAATGGTGAGACCGTTTTTCATATTATAAACGGAAAAGGGGAACGGTTCTTGCGCTTCTGTTTGTTTGACTTGAGAAAATCCTGCAGAAACCAAATGAACCATGAGACAAAGAACCACAAATTTCTTTAAGTTCATAATGGATTTGTTCTTTTTTTCATTAAATCTTAATGTAACAATAAGCATAATATAAGAACAGACAAAAGTTCAAGGTAAAACCTGTTCGATAATGGGGAGGAGCCTATCTCTGAATTCCTTGCTCAAAGTATTATCGAGAAGTTCTACAGCATAAGCCATAGAATTTTTCGTACCGCTTTTAATGTTTTGATAGGCTTTCATCATATCATCATGAGGGTAAATAAGGCCGAGAAGTTTAAAAACATCACTTAGGAAATGAGAAATCTCTTTTTTTTCCGATTCATCAAGTCCTGAATAAGCGACTGCCAATTGAGATAGTCTTTTTATTTTTTTTAATGTGTATGATTTGATGAATCTAACGTCTATGAGCAGATCGCGATTTTCAGAACGAATCTTATCAAGGGAATCGATCATATCATCTTCGAGTTCAACATCGTTCTCTTTTAGATATTTTACCAGTGTGTCATAAGACTGCTGATTGCCTTCTCTGGATAGTACTTTAATAATTCCTTTTTTTATTGGGACGCTGCTGTCCGGATCATAAAGACTCTTTTCTAAGTAAGGGAATGCAGCCCTCCCATACTTTGTTAATGCCGCTATTGAATCTTCAAAGATGAGGGGATATTGAAGTTTTTCTATAAGAAGCGGAATGAATTCTTTTTTCTTTAGTTTGGATGCACTTTCTATGGCATATCTTGATATCTCCGGTGAGCTGTCTTTGATAAGCGGTATAAGCTTATCAACCAGCGGTGAATCAGGATTCATGAGACCGATGGCTTTAGCCACTTCCATTTTTTCTATTTCAGTTTCCTTGCTTTTTTCTATCACTTTATCTGTGTATTCAGTCATCAATTCCTGATAAGACTCCAAAGACATCACTTCGTCTATGTTTGTTTTCAGATCCTCTTTGCTTTCTTTGTCTTCTACGGTGTAGGCCCATGAACCCCCTTCTGCACCAAAAAGAGCATCAAAAGAGGAGGCTTTGGCTTCTTCCTTCTTTTGAGAGATGATTTTCTCTAATTCGGGAGTTAATTTATCCTGGCGGATGAGATCAAAAACATGCATGGCATAAAGGATTTCGCTCTTTTTCCTGCTCTCGAGAGTATCAAACACTAATTTGGTGTAATCAAGGTCAACCGTTTCTGAAACTGATTTTTCAGCCCGTTTCCATTTTCTCTGTATGTTTTGTTTTATCACATCAATATACTCTTTATTGATTCTGAGGCTGACCACGATCCATATTATGATAAAAACAAGAGAGGCAATACTTATATATCTCACCTTAATATTCAGATAGATAAAAACGAAGGCCACAACAGCTCCTATCCCTCTTGCGAACCGCTGCAGAAACATATCTATGAATATTTTGGCCTTGTACCTGAGTTCAGGATCCACCGGAATGTATAAAATTTCCCTTATGGACTGGTTGACAGAATACGACAGGCTTTTATCGCTCGCTTTAATAGAGACAGCCAGTAAGATTAAGGGGGAAAAAAAGATACCCACACACAAAAAAATAAGGATTATCGGATAAAAGAGCAGAGTCCCTCTGATTCCCAGGCGCTTTATCATTCCTTCTGTAATAAAGATCTGGATTAGAAAGGCAAAAACCATCACTCCGGCATTAAATAGCCCGTAAAATGAGGCAAGATTGTTTTCTCCGGAAATGTTGTTCTCAATAATGCCGTTAAATTGAAAGTCAATGAGCACAGATACGATAAAAGTCAGTGATACGATCAAAGCCATGAGCGAAAGATACGGGTTCTTTCTCACACTGTCCATGCATGTTTTGAAGCTTATTCCGGACGGCATGCTCGGGTTTTCTTTTTTCTCAGCAGAAACCTGTTTTTGTTCTGATATTTGTACTTTATAGTTTTTGAATATCAGACTGACAACGACCACGCACAACAGCAGCATTACGGATGAGATCAAGAGCAGATAGTCATAAAAAAAAGTACCCGAAGCAAATTTCGTGAGCAATCCCCCCAACAGACCTCCCAGTATTCCTCCGCTTCCTATGAATCCGATGATATGTCTTATTTCTCTCGGATTAAAGACTTCATTCGCTACAAGCCAGAAGTGGGTCATAAGAACGGAGATCAGTATATTGACCCATATCCAGTTAGCCAGGGGAAGCCACCTCATGTTTGTAAAAAAAAGGAAAAACAAAACACTATTGGTTGCGGCAAAAAAGACAAGGCTGTATAAAATTAATTTTTTTTTCGGTATTTTAGCCTGGAATCTGGCATGCAGGATAACAACGACCCCTGCGATCAGAGCTGTCAGAAGATACGCATACGGAAGATTATTTTTCCCCAATTTATCAATGAAGTTGGCGTTTCTCACGGATTTCATGATGGTGAACGGTGAGGTTATTAAGAAGAAATACAAAAAAAGATAAACAGACAGTATTTTTTTCCCCGGCTCAATATTTATGAGTTTGGAAAAAAATTTTTTAACCATACGATAGCTCATAAAGCCCGTTCAGAAAGAATAGGCCTATTCCTTTGAAAAGCTTTCCAATGCTTTTTCTTCGTCACCGAATATTTCAAAGACTTTAGATAACATAGTGACCTGAAAAACAAGAGAAAGCTTTTTCGATATATTAGTGAGTTTTAAACTTCCTCCTACATTTTGCGTTGAGATGTAACTCGCTAATATTTCCCCAACCCCGAAACTGTCTATGAACTCAACTTTATCCATATTGAGAAGAAAATTTTTTTTGTTTTCATCAAGCTGGCTTTTTATGATCTGATGCAGCGTAAGGTTTGTGGCTTCGGACCGTCTTATTTCTCCCTCTATATCAACGACTGTGATTCCTTGCTTTTCTCTAAGATTTATTTCCATTTTTCTTTATATAAGCTTTTATCAGAACAAGAATAATAAGTCAATTAACCTGAGCTATTCATAAAAAATTGGCGATGTGCATTTTTTTGTTTTGCTTTCAAGGATATACATGTTTTTAATAAAAATGGCAACTGAAAAGTTTTTGTTTGAATTAAATCACACCTTTTTCTTTCAAGTAATTGTAAATAATATCCGTACTTTCTTGAATGTTTTTTTCACTGGTGTCTATGATGATTTCAGGATCCAGGGGTTCTTCATAGGGAGCGGAAATTCCTGTAAATTCCTGGATTTCCCCGGCTCTTGCTTTTTTATAAAGACCTTTAGGATCTCTTTCTTCGGCTATTTCTAAGGGGACCTTTAAGAAAACCTCAACGAATTCCCCTTTTTTCAGGAGTTCCCTGGCCCTGTCTCTATCTTTAAGGTAGGGAGATATGAAAGCCGTCATAGTAATGATACCGCAATCAGAAAAAAGTTTGGCTACCTCTCCTATTCGCCTTATGTTTTCCTCTCTATCTTCAGGAGAAAATCCCAGATTTTTGTTTAAGCCGTGACGGATGTTATCTCCGTCAAGAACAAAGGACAGTTTTCCTTCCATGAAAAGCCTTTTTTCCAAAGAGAGGGCTAAGGTCGATTTTCCGGATCCTGATAATCCTGTAAGCCAGATAACAATCCCTTTTTGACGCAGAAATTCCTCTCTGTCTTTTTTTATGATTTCTCCCTTATGCCAAGTGATATTGGTCGCTTTTTGAATAGTCATTCTCTTCTCCTCATAACAGCCCTTAAGTATTCATCGCTTTTTTGTAATAATCGATGAGAATCTTAGCGACTTCAGGCCGGCTGAATTCTTTAGGAGGCATCTTTCCGTTTGATAGCATCTCCCTTACCTTTGTGCCGCTTATCAGCACACGGTGTTTTGCGTCATGGGGGCATGTTTTCATAGAAGCCATCCCATCGCATTTGTGGCACCAGAATGTCCAGTCAATATTCAGGGGTTGGATACGCAGTTCCCCGGGTTTTATTTTGGTGAATATTTTCTGAGCGTCAAAAGGC
>CAZSZS010000043.1:0-3416 GCA_964611275.1 uncultured Eubacteriales bacterium | reverse complement strand
AAAGGAGGAACAATGGCTTTATAATCGCTTCCTGCAAAGTGGGCTCTTGCAGAATGTCCTAATTTTCGAATGAAATTTGCAGTGATGATAGAGATTTGCGCAGCTTTGACATACTTATGAGCGGTTTCAACAATAACAGGGGGTCTTGGGGACTGAGCAATGATTTCAAAGCTCATTTTTATGGCAAACACAACAGCGTATCTATGCGTGCATTCAACGGTCGAACCGTAGGGATCAGGCCCTCTTCCTACATGAGAGTAAACATAAGATTGATCCAGCTCGCAGATCCCAGAGATGTCTGCTTCAAGATATTTCAGAACGTTTTTTATAAGTTGGGAGTTCACCTGCCTTCCCATGTCCATTTTCCCACTGTAAATGTCAGCTTTTGTTCTGTTCAACAGATATTCCAGAAAGTCGAACTCTGAGTCAGCTAGAGAAAAATTGATTCTATCTCTGGCCATATGATAAGAAGTGAGTATGTCTGGATTTTTTCTGATACGCTCATCTATGTTCTTAAATTCTTTTTTTCTTTTATAATATTCATGGTAACGATGAGATCCGTGTTTAAGGTCAAATCTCGAGAAGATAATATCCCTTTCATCCTTTTTTTTCTGTTTTCCTTTTATTTCTACGCTACTCTTCGGCTTCGGAGAAAAAAGCAGAAATACTAGTAGCATAAAGAAGAGAAAAAAGAAGGTTCCAAAAATGATATTTTTGATCTTTACAGGCAGCAGTAAGAGAACGGCATTGATAAACAATAACCCTACAATAACGTTTAGGCTTCTCCAGAAAGCGCGCTTTTCTTTTTCTACAGCACTCGATACATTGAACACCAGTAAACCGAGGAGCAGCACAGCAAAAGCAGCTTCTCCCAGGTAAAAGAAGATAGACATGGCTAAAAAATTAGTCATTACAAGAGAACATGTCAAGAAAATCATTGCATTTAGAAAGGAAAGACGACATCCAAATAAATTACTATTTACCTCAATTGTTAAAATTAATATAATAAAGGTCTAAAAGATGATGAAAAAAAAATATCTCATTTCCCCTGGACCCACTCCGATTCCCGAAAGCGTCCTGTCCGCTGCTGCCGAGCCTATAATCCATCATAGAACACCTGAATTTTCCGAGATTTTTATGGAGGTCACCCGCGGTCTTCAATACATGTTCCAGACAAAAGAAGATGTTTTTATCCTTGCTTCCACCGGGACCGGTGCTATGGAGGCTGCTGTTGTGAATATACTTTCCCCTGAAGACGAAGTGATTGTTTTGAACGGGGGAAAATTTGGAAACAGATGGTCCTGTATTTGCAGGGAATACAGCCTGAAAACACGGGACATAATAATTGAATGGGGAAAAGACTATCCCAAGGAAAAACTTAGAAACGAACTTTCCAAAAGACCTGGTGTCAAAGCTGTGTTTACCACACTCTCAGAGACATCTACCGGAGCTGTTTATGATATACAGGGATACAGTGATGTCATTAAAGAGCAGGGGGGACTGATTGTGGTCGATGGAATATCAGGCATTGGTGCTGTTCCCTGCCCTATGGATGACTGGAATGTAGATGTTTTGATTGCTGGTTCTCAAAAGGCTTTCATGACCCCCCCTGGACTTTCATACATAGCGTTCAGCCCCAAGGCATGGGCCTGTGTTGAAAGATCCTCCCTTCCTAAATATTACTTTGATGCCAAAGCTGCTAAAAAGAGCCTTAAGAACCGGACCTTGCCCTTTTCGACTGCCATATCTCTTATCATTCAGCAAAAAAAAGCTTTGGAAATAATAACGGAGATCGGACTTGAAAAGCTCAGAGAGCATCATAGTATTCTCGCCAAAGCGACCAGAGCAGGAATAACCGCCCTGGGACTTGAACTGCTGGCTGATAATCCGGGAAATGTACTTACAGCAGTGAAAACACCCAAAGGAATAGACGGATTCAAACTCATAGATATGATGCACAATAAATACGGAGTCTATATCGCCGGTTCCCAAGCACCTCATAAAGGGGAATTTTTTAGGATTTCACATTTAGGATATATAGGCCGATTTGATATAATAACCACTTTATCAGCGCTTGAGATGACTCTTTCCGAACTTGGATACGAATGTGAACTCGGAGAGTCCCTAAAAGCGGCTGAAAAGATTTTACAGGAGGATTTATGATGAAAAAAGTATTAATATGTGATGCTTTACACCCGGATGCCTTGGAAGAGCTTCAGTCGCTGTCCGAGTTTGATGTGACTGTAAAAACCGGAATGGACGAATCAGAACTTATAAAAACAATCCCGGATTATGACGCGGCTGTGGTGAGAAGCGCGACAAAGATAACAAAAAACGTTATCAGTGCCGCATCAAATTTGGAGCTTATTATTCGGGCTGGAATCGGACTTGATAATATCGACCTCAAAGCTGCTGAGGAAAAAGGCATTGCTGTGGCCAACACTCCCAGGGCGACCACTATTTCCGTGGCAGAGCATACTTTCGGATTGATGTTAGGGGCTGTACGTCAGCACGGCCGGGGAAATCTATCCATGAAAGAACACAAATGGGAGAAAAAGACACTAAAAGGCAGTGAACTGTATGAAAAAACACTGGGTATCATAGGAAGCGGAAGAATAGGCCTTGCTGTTGCACAGAGAGCAATCTCCTTTGGTATGAAGGTCATTGCTTATGATATTGTCGAGATCAAAACCGACCTTGACGTCAAACAGGTTTCGCTTGACGAGCTTTTAGAGAACGCTGACCTCATATCCCTGCATCTGCCTTTAACTGAAGGCACCAAACATATCATAAGCGATGATGAATTTTCAAAGATGAAGCAGGGCGTTGTGATTGTCAATGCAGCCCGTGGAGGCGTGGTCGATGAAAAAGCCCTTTTAAAATCCCTTAACGAAGGCAAAGTCAAAGCAGCAGCTCTTGATGTGTATGAGAAAGAACCCCCTGACAGCTTCGAACTCATAGATCATCAAAATGTCCTGGCCACACCTCATATAGGAGCTGCCTGTGCCGAAGGGCAGAAGAGAGCGGGATTAGAAGTCGTTAAAATACTCAAAGAAAAATACGTTTAAGTCATTCAAGCAATTGATAATATAATGATCTACCTTGACAATAACGCGACAACAAGAATCGATCCTCAGGTATGCAAGAAGATATCTGTGTTCCTCGAGCAGCACTATGGAAATCCTTCCTCCCTTTATCCTATCGGGAGAGATGCCAAAGAATCCATAACCGAAGCAAGAGAGAACATCGCCGAAGCAATGGGAGCTGAAAGAAGTGAGATCATCTTTACCGGTTCAGGCACAGAATCAGATAATTTTGCCATAAAAGGTGTTATGGAAGCTCATCCTGAAAAGAACGAGTTGGTCACTTCCGCGATCGAGCACCCTGCCGTGATTGAGACCGCTCTTTACATGAGA
>CAZSZS010000042.1:0-7816 GCA_964611275.1 uncultured Eubacteriales bacterium | reverse complement strand
AAAATGGACCAGTACCGACGAATCGGAAAAGGCTCTCTTGACATCCTTGGTGTCAATGGAGATATTTCTGCTGGAGTCGGAAAAAAGCTCATTGAGCTTTGCGGGTATATCCGGCCTTTGGAACTGAAACTCGCTTTCAAGTATGGATAATACTTTTGGCGAAGACTGGGGCACCATTTCTCTTTGACAGAAGAGAAAAGCGATTTTCTGCCCGCTTTCGTCTTTTACCATTTTTGCAAAATTGATCATATTCGCTTCATCCACAGCTCTCAGGTTCCTCACCCGGAAAAGGGCTTCCCGGTATCTCTGGATTCTATTATCCAAATAATCTATAGGGTCCTCCCCGCTCGTTGGATCATATGCATTCATCGCGCTCTGGATCCCGACCAAAGAGTTCATCTCTTTTACCAGCTCCTCAAGCTCTCTAAAGGTGTTTCTGTATTCAGCATTGCCCATGAGTGTGTCTTCCCTCACTATCTCTTTGAGCTGCTTGGCTATTTGCATTTTCTCCAGGTAGTCCCAAACGTTTCTCTTCATATGGTATGCTTTCACAGGAGTCACTATGATCAAAGAATCACCTTTGAGAACCACATTCTCGAAAAAAAGGTCAATGGCCTTTTCTACCTTCGGAAAATATTCCCAGATATCAAAAAGAAGAACAAAATTTCTGGAGACATCCGGATCCAACCGGGCCTTTATTTCTTCTTTTCTCTCTACCTGTGTCTTTTTTATCATATAACACGCCGCGATTTCTTGAAGCTCGTCGTCTTCATAGACCTCAAAATCATCAATAGTCAGATCATCTACGAATCTATCCCCATCAAAGACCCGCACCGGAACTTTGATCATGACCACGATCTCATCATGCGCGATCTCCTGGGTAAACAACGTAAGGCTCAGAGCCAGTACTCCCAGCAGAATGTTGAGTCTTTTCGTCTTCATTCTTCCCCTGTAACTGAATTTATTATAGAACGAAAAAAAAAAAAGACAATTCTTTGTATTGACTTGTTCTTTATTGAAGCATAAACTTTTAACTCTCAGAGCACGTATAAACTGATAGTTAATGACGTATAAATCTATAGTTTATTAAGAAATCAAGGAGGAATAATGAACAAAAAAAGTCTGGTCTTGTTTGTTCTTGTCTTTATTCTGCTCGTCTCTTCTGCGAGTGTTTATTCTCAGGTCAATGCAAGGATGCTGAGATATCCGGATGTGTCTGATACCCACATCTGTTTTGTCTATGCCGATGATATTTGGGTGGTTGCAAAACAAGGAGGTCTCGCCCACAGGCTCAGCTCCCCACCGGGGGTAGAGTCCTTCCCCAGATTTTCCCCTGACGGAACCATGATCGCCTTCACGGGAAACTATGACGGCAACGAGGATATCTATGTTCTGCCGTCCATGGGAGGTGATGTTCAGAGAATCACGTATCACGGCCTTTCAGACAGGATTCTAGACTGGTACAGTGACGGCCATAAGATCTTATATGCCTCATTCAGGGAAAGCGGGAGGATGAGATACAATCAATTCTACAGCGTTTCCTCAAAAGGCGGGTTTTCTGAAAAACTGCCGGTCCCATACGGTGAATTCGGGATGCTGGCCCAAGACAACAAAACACTGGCTTATATTCCCATATCCAGAGATTTCAGAACCTGGAAAAGATACAGAGGAGGCATGGCTCCGGATATCTGGCTTTTTGATCTGGAAACCTTGGCTTCAAAAAACATAACCCAAAGCGATGCCAATGAAACTCAGCCTATGTGGCACGGAAACAACCTTTATTTTCTCTCGGACAGGGGACCTGAGAAAAGATACAACATATGGGTATATGACAGGGATAGCGAAGAATGCAAACAGATCACTCATCTTAAAGAATATGACATTCATTTCCCGGCCATCGGGCCTCAGGACATTGTTTTCGAAGCCGGAGGAAAGCTCTATCTCCTGGACCTGGCAACAGGACAGCAGAGAGAGGTCAGTATTGAGGTCGTAACCGATAACTTAACCAAAAAAACAAGAATCGAAAATGTCTCCAGATCATTAACCAATGCCTATATCTCTCCTGACGGACAAAGGATTCTCATAGAAGCAAGAGGAGAGATCTTTTCAGTGCCAAAGGAAAACGGAGTGATTAAAAATCTCACTCGAAATTCCGGATCCGCAGAGAGATACCCTGCCTGGTCCCCTGACGGGAAAAAAGTGGCTTTTTGGAGTGACCGAACAGGTGAGAACCAACTCGTTATAAAAGATCTCACAGCTGAAAATAAAGAGGAAACCGTAACCTCATATAAAAGCGGTTTTTATTATCATCTCTTTTGGTCACCGGACAGCAAAAAGCTAGCTTTTGTGACCTGTCATCAGGAGATAAAGATATTCGATCTGGAACAGAAAAAAACTATAGATGTGGATAAAGGCCTCTGGATGACCCACGGCCCTTTGGAAAATTTCCAGGCAAACTGGTCTTCTGACAGCCTGTGGATGGTTTACTCAAGAGGAGCGGAAAACCGGCATGATGTGGTGTTCGCTTTTAATACAGAGACACAACAAAAGCATCCGTTAACCACAGATTATTACAGTAATTCCAATCCGGTTTTTGATCCTGAAGGCAAATACCTGTATTTTTTCTCAAACCGGACTTTTGCTCCGGTCTACAGCGACCTGGATAATTCTTTTGTCTATCCCAACACAACCAATCTCGTAGCTGTTGCCCTCACCGAAGACATTGAAACGCCTCTTCCCCCTCAAAATGATGCGGTTGAGATAAAAAAAGATACAGAAGAAGCAAAGAGTGAAGAAAAGGAAGAAGAGAAAAAAGAAGAGAAAAAAGTGGAAATAACGGTCAAAGGATTCGAACAAAGAATGACCATGCTTCCTATCCCTTCAGGCAACTACAGTCAGCTCAGTGCAGTGGCCGGAAAAATCATATATCTCAAACACCCCCGAAGCGGCTCGGCGGACAGAACCAATGAACTAAAATACTTTGATTTTAAAACCAGAGAGGAACAGACAATAACACAAGGAGTTAACGGCTATATGCTGTCCTCTGACAGAAAGAATCTTTTGGTCTATGCACAAGGAAGACTTTCGGTCATCCCCGTGGCGCCCAACCAGAAAATGGAAAAATTTGTCCCCATCCAAGACTTGGAAATGACCGTGGATCCCCCCAAAGAATGGACACAGATCTTTACAGACGCCTGGCGGATTGCCAGGGATTACTTTTATGATGCTGACATGCACGGCGTTGACTGGGATCATGTGAGGGAACAATACGGCAAATTACTGGAAAATGTGGTCACCAGAAGAGACCTCAACTTCCTTCTCGGGGAAATGATCGCTGAACTCAATTCCTCTCATACGTACCGGGGCGGGGGAGACATGGAAAGACCGTCCACTAAAGCCATCGGCTATCTGGGAGTCAACTGGGAAGTGAATGACGGTTTCTACCGGATAAAGAGCATAATGAAAGGAGCGGAATGGGATTTTGCCGAAGTCTGCTCTCCTCTTCTGAGAACAAAAAACAATGTGAAAATCGAACCCGGCCACTACATACTCGAGATCAACGGAGTCAAGCTCACCACGGATAAAAGCCCCTGGTATGCCCTGCAGGGCCTGGCAGGAAAAACCGTTGAACTGACATTCAATGACAAGCCGGGTTACGAAGGCGCTCAAAAAGCGGTTGTAACCACTCTTAGTCAGGGAGAGGTCATTAGGCTAAGGCATCTGGGCTGGATCGAAGCAAACAGGCAGTATGTGGACAAGATGTCAGACGGACAGGTAGGATACATTTATGTGAGAAGCACGGGTGTGGATGCTCAGAACGAACTGGTCAGGCAGTTCAACGCTCAGTTTCACAAAAAAGGGCTCATTATTGACGAACGATTCAACAGCGGCGGGCAGATCCCTGACAGGTTCATTGAACTTTTGAACAGAAAAGCCCTGGCTTACTGGGCTGTTAGAGACGGGAAAGACTGGCAGTGGCCACCAGTGGCCCATTTCGGCCCAAAAGTCATGCTTATCAATGGCTGGAGCGGTTCGGGCGGAGACTGTTTTCCGGATTACTTCAAAAAAGCTGGCCTCGGCCCCTTGATCGGTATGAGGACCTGGGGTGGACTGATCGGAATGTCAGGAGTTCCTTCTCTTATTGACGGAGGATCGATCACGGCTCCGAGTTTCAGAATGTATAATCCGGACGGGACCTGGTTCAAAGAAGGCCACGGTGTGGACCCGGATATCAAAGTCGTTGATGATCCCACAATCCTGGCCAAGGGAACGGATCCTCAGTTGAAAAGAGCTGTTGAGGAGACGCTTGAGCTTATAAAGAAAGCAGAGCCCATTCATCCGAAAACACCTGGTAAGGAAGACCGCTCCAAATAGCTATCATGATGTTGCTCGCTGGGAAAAAGCATCGGGCCGAAGAACCAAGAAAAATTTTTTCATCGTTTTTGAAAGAATCTTGCATATCGCAGAAAAGATGGTGATAATAAGGTCATCTTAATTTATTTATGAAGTGTAGGAGGAAATGATGAAAAAAAGGCTGTTTGTCTTAGCTATTATTCCGTTGTTCTTTTTCCTTAATACCTGTAAAAAAGAACAAAGTTTATCCCAACCGAAGCTCATTTACCCGGAAACCAAAAAAGTCGATGTGAAGGATGACTATTTCGGGACCATAGTGCCTGATCCTTATCGCTGGTTCGAGGATACTGGTTCCGAAGACGTCAAAGCCTGGATCGAAGCCGAAAATGAGGTCACTTTTTCCTATCTCGAACAGATCCCTTTTAGGGAAAAAATTAGGCAGCGCCTAACGGAACTCTATGATTATCCCAAATATTCCTCTCCCTTCAGGGTGGGAGACCACTACTTTTTCTACAAAAACGAAGGCCTGCAGAACCAGTCGGTGATCTATGTGCAGGAAGGATTGGAAGGGGAGCCGGAAGTCTTTATTGACCCCAACGAACTTTCCCCGGATGGGACCATAAGGATTTATCTCACAGGTTTTTCAGAAGATGACCGGTATGTGGCTTATTCCCGTTCTGAAGCCGGTTCAGACTGGCAGGAAATCCGGATCATGGAAATCGCCACAAAAAAAGAACTGGAAGACTGCATACAGTGGGTCAAATTCAGCGGGGCAGCCTGGTATAATGACGGTTTCTTTTACAGCGGATACCATAAGCCTGAAGAAGGGCAGGAGCTCAAAGAACAGAACAAATACCAGAAGATCTTCTATCATAAACTGGGAGAATCCCAGGAAAAAGACAAACTCATCTATGAAGACAGGGAACACCCTTTGCGCTATGTCTCAGCCGATATAACCGAAGATTCAAGATATCTGATCCTGGTGGTCTCTGAAGGCACCAGCGGCAATGAGCTCTACTACAAGGAACTGGGCAATGAAGAAGCGGGTTTCAAACCGCTTGTCACTGGATTTGATCATGACACGTATGTCATTGACAACATGGAAAAGGACTTCCTCGTCTACACCAATATCGATGCTCCCAATTACAGGGTGGTCAAAGTCGATCCTGAGGCCCCTGAACAGGATAACTGGTCGGACATCATCCCGGAAAAAGAAGAGGTCCTTAACAGTGCAAACACAGCCGGCGGATATCTTTTCTGCCGCTATCTCAAGGACGCGCACACACAGGTATTCCAGCATGATATGGATGGGAGCCTGATACGGGAGATCGAACTTCCCGCCCTGGGCACCGCATCCGGTTTCGGGGGGAGAAAAGAACACAAGAGCCTTTTTTATGTGTTTACCTCCTTTACTTATCCTCCGACCATCTTCAAGTACCAGGTTGAAGACGGGACCTCTGAAGTCTTCCGTAAAACAGAAATTTCGTTCAATCCGGAAGACTATGAGACCCGTCAGGTTTTTTACACCAGCAAGGACGGCACTCAGGTTCCCCTCTTCATTGTTCATAAAAAAGGGATCAAACTTAACGGCAAGAATCCCGCTCTTCTTTACGGATACGGCGGTTTCAACATCAGCCTTCTTCCCGGTTTCAGTTCCACCCGGATCTTTCTTCTCGAGAACGGATTTATCTTTGCCCAGGCCAACCTCAGAGGAGGAGGCGAGTACGGAGAAGAATGGCATAAAGCAGGGATGCTTCTCAACAAACAGAATGTGTTTGACGACTTCATCGCAGCCGGCGAGTATTTGATCGATGAAAAATACACCTCTCAGGACAAACTGGCGATCGCCGGCGCTTCCAACGGAGGCCTTCTTGTGGGAGCTGCCATGACCCAGCGCCCGGACCTCTTTGCTGTGGCCCTTCCGGCGGTCGGAGTGATGGATATGCTCCGGTACCACAAATTCACAGTGGGCTGGGGATGGGCTGTAGATTACGGATCCAGCGATGAGGAGGAGCACTTCAAGAATCTTTACTCCTACTCTCCTTTGCACAACCTCAAGGAGGGCGTCTGTTACCCGGCAACCCTGGTGACCACAGCCGATCATGATGACCGGGTAGTGCCCGCACATTCGTTCAAATTCATCGCAGCGCTGCAGGAAAAACACGGCTGCGACAATCCTGTGCTCATCCGCATCGAGACCCGCTCAGGCCACGGCTCAAGCTCCACCACCAAGATGATCGACGAGCTGACAGACGAATACGCGTTTATGTTTTTTAACCTGGGATTGGCTATCAAATAATAAATAGAAAAACCTTACGAACTTCAACGAAAAGACGCTCCGGCATGGAGTATGACATTTGAAGTGCCGGTGCTGTATCCGATCCCAAAGAGGATCATTTTATATCGAAAATACAATCCGGTCATGATATCCAAGCGGATCTCCGATATGTTTCCGTCTTCGATATAATAATATTTACTCCACAAAAAGGAGTGGTCTTCGTATTGCTCTATCAGGTACTGCCTGTATTTTATGGACTGAAGGCCTCCGATGCCTATATAGGCTGTAGCGTGCTGACGAAAAAACGAAATGGAGAGTCCTCCCCCGGCTCCATAAAAAATTTCCCTGCTGTAGCCGATAAACTCATTATCCATCCATTTGGCCGCATATTCCTGGGACCAATATCTTTTCTCTCCTTCTGGTTTTGTGAGCGGGATCTTTATTCCTCCCCAAAATCCGAATTGTTGTCCAATAAATAATTTGACATCCAGTGCCCGGGATAAATCATATCCGAAAACAAAATCCCGGTATAATTTACGGCCGTACATCTGGGCAGAGGCATCAGCAGGAATAAACACTGTGAGAAATAAAGAAAAAATCAAGATGATTTTCCCTTTTTTTACCATCCGTCCCTCTCCTTATATAATATGATACCTTCTCCTTAATCCGCAATATAGCCGCTGCGGTGAGTGATTTTGTAGGAGCCGGCTTTGACTTTGACTTTGATATTTTTAAACTTTCCGTCTCTTTTATAGGCTGACGGCCTGTAATAGAGAAGATAATAACTCTCTGAGGCAGTGACCGCTCTCTGAAAAGACGCTTCGGCATTGGCTGAGCTTACGGTCAGGCCTCCGGTTGATCTGGCGATCCCGGAAAACGCTTTGAAGATATCTTCTGACTGTTCCTTAAAGAGTATCCCCTCTTTGTATTCTGCAGGCTTAGTGATGTAAAGAAAATGGATCAGTATGGACGAATCAGAAAAAGCTTTTTTTATTTTATCTGCATCAATGGAAACACCTTCTCTGTAAGTGGAAAAAAGGTCATGGAACCCCATGAGAATTTGATACTTGTCTTGAAACCGACTTTCAAGGGAAGCGATGACTTTAGGCATGGGCTGGGCCACCATTTCTTTCTGAGAGAAGAAGAAGGCGATTTTTTGTCCGCTCCGGTCTTTCAGCAGTTCGG
>CAZSZS010000041.1:0-22792 GCA_964611275.1 uncultured Eubacteriales bacterium | reverse complement strand
GACTTTAATTCATGTTATGAATTTTATTTTAATGCAACCATATTTTACCATACAGGCGAGCCGATCTCACAGCATCTGCTTTGTTGCAGGGCATTCGCGGTGAAGGGCCACAGCTTCATACCCTGCGCCTCGCATCTGCAGAGACCTCGGCTCGTGACTAATACTGGTAATAAAAAGGTTTTTTGCAGTAATTAGCAGTCTTTTAAAAAGATTGCTAAAAAATCCCTGTTTTCTATTGACATAATCAATATTTTTATTTATATTAGCAGTCGTTATAAATGACTGCTAAATAAATCCAAAAAAGGAGGTCTAAATGAAGATTAGTCCTTTATACGACAGAGTTCTTTTAAAACGTCTTGAAGAAAAAGAGACAAAAAAAGGCGGGATCATTATCCCGGATACAGCCAAAGAAAAACCGCTTGAAGCAGAAGTCATGGAAGTCGGCAAAGGTAGGATCGAAGGAGATAAAGTCATCCCTCTTGAAATTAAAAAAGGGGATAAAGTGCTGGTAGGAAAATTCAGCGGAACAGAGGTTACTATTGATGATGTGGAGTACCTTATTGTTCGCGAAGAAGAAATTTTGGCTAAAGTCAAATAGTTTGGAAAGGAGATAATTCAAATGGCAAAAAAAATAACATTAGGCCCGGAAGCAAGACAGGCTCTTTTAAAGGGCGTGAATGCTTTGAGCAATGCTGTGAAGCAAACCCTAGGACCAAGGGGAAGGAACATTGTATTGGAGAAGAAATTCGGATCACCCACAAGCACGAAAGACGGAGTCACTGTGGCCAAGGAGATCGAACTTGAAGATCCTTTAGAAAATATGGGTGCCCAGCTCGTTAAGGAAGTGGCTTCAAAAACATCTGATGTTGCGGGAGATGGGACAACAACAGCTACTATTTTAGCTCAGGCTATCTATTCCGAAGGATTGAAATATGTCACTGCTGGTGCGAATCCGAGTCTTATTAAAAAGGGAATAGACCAGGCAGTTGAAGTGGTTGTCAGTGATATGAAGAAGCTGAGCCGAAACGTGAGCGGTGAAATGATCGCTCAGGTCGGCGCTATATCAGCGAACAACGATGAGTCCATAGGAAAGATCATTGCCGAAGCCATGGATAAAGTCGGAAAAGATGGAGTCATAACCGTTGAAGAAGCAAAAGGACTTGAGACCACTATGGAGATCGTTGAAGGAATGCAGTTTGACCGAGGGTATCTCTCACCTTATTTCGTCACTGATCCTGACAGGATGGAATGTATTCTAGAGAATCCGGTTATTCTTCTTCATGAGAAAAAAATAAGTAATCTAAGAGAACTGCTCCCGCTCTTGGAAAACATTGCCAAGATGAACAGACCTCTGCTTGTTATTGCCGAGGATGTCGAAGGAGAGGCCCTTGCCACTCTTGTTGTTAATAAATTGAAGGGAACCTTCCAATGCGCAGCGGTTAAAGCTCCCGGTTTTGGTGATAGACGCAAAGCCATGCTGGAAGATATCGCCATTCTTACAGGAGGCCAGGTTATCACAGAAGATATCGGTGTTAAGCTTGAGAATGTTTCCGTTGATTGGCTTGGTGAAGCCAATAAAATAGTCATTGATAAGGACAACACCACCATTGTGGAAGGAAAAGGAAAATCCGAAGATGTGAAAGCACGGGTGAGGCAGATCAGGGCTCAAATCGAAGAGACAACTTCTGATTATGATAAAGAAAAACTTCAGGAGAGACTGGCTAAGATGGTCGGCGGCGTTGCCTTGATCAAAGTGGGAGCGGCCACTGAGACAGAGTTGAAAGAGAAAAAGGCTCGCGTCGAAGATGCCATGCATGCTACCAAAGCTGCTGTAGAGGAAGGGATTGTTCCCGGTGGAGGAGTTGCCCTTCTCAGAGCTCAGAAGTCTCTTGATTCTCTTAAATTAAAGGATGATTCTAGGATCGGTGTGGATATTGTCAGGCGGGCCATTGAAGAGCCCCTGCGCCAGATAGCCCATAATGCTGGTTTTGAGGGTTCGATTATAGTTGAAAAAGTCAGAGATAAAGAAAAAGATACGGGTTTTAATGCGTTGACTGAAAAATATGAAGATCTGGTTAAAAGCGGCGTTCTTGATCCCACTAAAGTGGTGCGGAGCGCTCTTCAAAACGCAGCAAGCATTGCCGGAGTGCTGCTCACGACAGAAGGGCTTATATCTGATATTCCTGAAGAAAACGAAGGTTCCGGACAGCCTCCCATGCCTCCAGGAGGGATGTATTAATCGGCTGCAGTTAGAGAGTCATATAAAGCCCCTTTCCGTTACAGGAAAGGGGCTTTTTTTTTGGAATCGCATGACTTCCCTATTGGCTCCATGAGCAGGATTGTGGTATAAAAAGCATGTGCTGAAACTGTTCGACAGATATATTCTAAAAGAAATAACTCCTCCCTTTTTCATTGGCATCACTGCGTACACATTTGTGCTTCTGATGAACCAGATCTTGCTTCTTTCCGAGATGTTTATCGCAAGAGGGGTTCCTTTTAATACAGTCCTTTCTCTTCTTCTTTATCTCATTCCCGCTTTGCTGGCTTTTACCATTCCTATGGCGGTTTTAATGGGAGTTCTTGCCGGCTTAGGCCGCCTTTCTTCAGATGCAGAGATAACAGCTTTCCGGACCTTGGGAGTAGGCCAGGGTCAGATTTTAAGGCCTGTTTTGCTGTTCTCGTTTTGCGGCTGGCTTATCACTTCTTTATTCACCCTTTATTTAGCCCCACAAGCCAATTATAAATGGATAGAAACCCTTTCCAAGTCCGTGAGGGCTGAAGCCCAGTTTAAAATAAATCCCAGAGAATTTTATGACAGGATCCCTCAAACGACTCTCTATGTCCAGGATATTGCGGAAGGGGAATTATGGAAGAACATATTTGTCCATTTTTCCCGACCGCCCCAGGAACCCAGGATCATATTCGCTGAAATGGGAAGATTGAATGTATTTCCGGAGAAGAGGAGGGCGACTCTTGAACTGCGAAACGGAATAATCCATTCTTATCATGTCTCTACCCCGGAAAATTACAGCATTACCTCTTTTAAAAGGCTGGAGGAGGAACTTGATGTAAAAAGCATTTTTGCGGAAATTTCCACAGAAAAAAGGGCAAGAGAGAAAGACATAAGAGAACTCTTTGGTGATATAAAGAGAATTAAAAGAGATTTAAAGAACTCAGTCGATTCAGATGAAAATTCTATCCTATTTAGACAAAGACAAAGAAGTCTGACAAAGTATCTGGTAGAAGCGCACAAAAAGTTTGCGCTTCCTTTTGCATGTATTATTTTTGCTTTTCTGGGTATTTCTTTAGGAGTTACAACAAAGAAGGGAGGCCGGACAAGCGGATTTACTCTGAGTATTGTCATTATCGTGATCTATTATATTTTGATTACCGCCGGGGAAAACATGGCCGTTAACGGCAGTTTGTGTCCCTGGTTGGGCATGTGGGGTCCTAATATTCTATTGACTGTTTTGAGTGTTTATGCCTTTACCTTTTCGCGAAGAGAAAGCGGTTTTTTAAGTTCTGTTTACACAGTTTTTTCAAAAAAAAGGAAGACAGAAGCAAAGAGAAAAAGAAGCAGAGTATCTTCCTTTATGCCTCGGATTTATATACGTTTCCCAAATATTATCGATCGCTATATCATCAGGAAATACACCTCCGTTTTTTTACTCGTATTCATGAGCCTGCTCTGTGTTTTTATTATCATTACTTTTCTTGAGAGCATAGATAATGTCTATGAACACGGGAAGTCCCTGAATCTTTTTTATCAGTTCATATGGTTTAAAATACCTGAATTTATCCATTATATACTTCCTGTGGCTGCTCTTTCTTCAGCGCTTTTATGCCTTGGGATATTGACCAAATTTAACGAGATAACAGCCATGAAGACTTCGGGTATGAGTGTATACCGGATCATTATCCCTGTGCTGGTGCTGTCCCTCATAATCAGTTTTTTTTCTTTCTATATACAGGAAAATGTCCTTCCTTTTTCAAGTAAGAAAGCTGAAACGACATGGAATAAGATCAATGATATTTCCCCTCCTGATTACAATCGGCTGGACAGGCGGTGGGTTGCTGGGAAAAATGGGAATAGGTTGTATTATTACAGATATTTTGATCAGGACAAGGCTCTATTCAAAAATATGACCATATTGGACATTGATAGGGAATCTTGGGTATTGAGGAGAAGAATCTATGCTGAGAAGGCGGAGATAAGCGGAAACAAGCTTATTTTAAACGATTTATGGGAAAGGGGGTTTGAGCAGAACAGGCCTGCTTCTTTCGATAGAAAGGAAAGCATGAGCCTTACTCTGGATGAAGAGAAAAGCCATTTTGTTAAGGGCGTTAAAAAGGCGAGCCAGATGCATTTCGGGGAGCTTAGAGAATATATAGCAGAGTTAAAGGAAAGCCATTTCGAGACAACCCGATTTAGAGTTGACCTGCACTATAAAGTATCTTTTCCCCTGGCATGTTTGGTCGTGGTTTTGCTTGGGATCCCTTTTGCATTCATAATGGGGAAGAGAGGGACATTGGTGGGGATAGGTCTGAGTTTCGTCATTGCTATTATATACTGGGGTGCTATAGGTATCTTTAAAAGTCTTGGTTATGCCGGTTATTTGAGTCCGTTTCTGGGTGCCTGGGGGCCCAATCTCGTTTTTGGCTTGATCGGGATTTATCTTATATTTAATCTGAGGACCTGACCTACAGTATTCGGGAACCTCAATCACATTTTATATTTTCCGAAATCTTCGGGTTTCAGATTTTCAAGCCATTTTTTCAGTTTTTCGGAATCTTCCAGCTTATCATCGAATTTTAAGCTCTGGGCTTTTTCAATAACCTGGTCCTTTACATAAATAGGGGTGTTTGTCCGGAGGGATATGGCAATGGCATCGGATGGGCGGGAGTCAATGGTTATTGATTTGTTGTTGTGGCTGCAGTAAATGGTCGCATAGAAGGTATTGTCTCTTATATCGTTTATGACGATTTTTTCCAGCTTTGTGTCAAGGTTAGAAAGTATGTTTTTTATGAGGTCATGGGTCATAGGCCGTGGGGTTTCTATGTTTTCTATTTGCAGGGAAATGGCATTTGCCTCAAAAACACCTATCCATATAGGGAGCATCCTCTCCATTTTAGGGTCTTCAAGAACAACGATGGGCATTCTTGATATAGGATCTATGACCAGTCCTTTTATTCTCATTTTTATTTCCATAGCTCCCTCCAGAACTAAGTCTAAATATAAGACTGGAAGCTGATAATGTCAAGAGACGCCCGTGATGAAGGGCCTGTTCGGGACAGAAAAATGGTAGGGATGTAATAAAGAAAAAGGGTCAGGGAATTCTGTTTATTCGATGTTTATTTCAACGTCCTTAGTAACCGTTTTCCCTGAAATATTGTCTTTGATATCCAATCTAAGGATATACGTTCCTGGTTCTAAATCTCTTGCTTCCTTCTTTTCTTCAATGACCTCATCCCCTTTTTTCTTCTGAATGAGAACGGTCCTTTCGAATGTCAACGGCTGGGGGATGATAGGGGAAGAATAGTTACCTTCGGCGAAACGGATCATAGGCTCTTCCTGGCCTTCTTTAAGGACCTGATAATTAACAGTGTAATCATATCTTTGAGTATTGGAGTCAGGAGAGCCTCCCATCACATAGAAGAATACCTCACAGGCATCTCCGGAGTGGAACGTGTTGTTGAGTACGGGCTTGATTTTGAGGATTGAATAAGTGAAAAAGCCCTTATGTACAAAGGTCCGGTTTTCAGCGCCGTCCATTTTTTGAGTGTCATCAATGAAAAAAACAGGCGCGACCGCGAGTGTATCCCCAACATTGGCAGGATCTATTAGCTCAAATTCAAAATACTGTGTTCCGATTTTTTGGTTGTTGTTTTGAGCGATGGCCATTGCAAGCAGATACTTTCCAGGAGGAAGAATATATCCTGTTGAATACATTTCTTCTTTCTCCGGGTCATATGCGTTTTGGTTTACTTGGAAGCCAGCTGGGATAAAAACTTCCTTGGTGTAATCTCCGTTTATCTGATCGAAGAGAAGAAAGACATCAAATCTGCTCTGGAGTACATCCGGGCTTTTCTCAACAAAGGCCTGCTGTTCTTCTTCCTCCTCTGTTTGAATAGGGGCGAGCGGGGTGTATCCTAGGTCTGCATTTTTAGCATTGAATAAAAGAATGAAATAGAGGTTTTGACTTGCAGGGAGATAATAATAATCTGAGATAGAGAAGGGAATGTCCATCCTCGCTTCTCTGGTTTCCATGCCTTGCATTAATGCGGTTTTTACTTCGTCTGGGATTGTTTTTGCTGGTGCTTTTTCTTCCTGGGCGTTCAATTCAGGTATGAACATTACCGCGATCATGATGAGTATCATTAAGACCGGAGTAATAATTTTTTTCTCTTTCATCGGTCCTCCTTGAGTGTAATAATTTTTTCTCTCTAATCATTGAAACATAAATTATATCATTTATTGAATAAAAAACAATAATATATCAGAATCAGAAAAGGTTTTCTATAGAAAACTTTCAATCATTTCTGTAATCCGTCTATTTTCTTATTTGAAATTCAATGACAGCTCTCTGATGTTCTTTGAAAGTGGAGCTGAATTTATGTGTGCCGTCATTTTTTGATACAAAGTATAGGTAGTTGGTCTTTAAAGGGAAGAGGGCCGCTTTAAGTGATTCCTGCCCGGGATTTGATATGGGGCCTGGGGGGAGTCCGTTATATAAATAGGTATTATAAGGAGAGTCTAGTTTTAGGTCTTTATTTCTTAGTCTTCCCTGAAACTCATTTTTTTTCTTAAGGGCATATATGATGGTCGGATCACAGTCCAGCTTCATGCCTAACTTCAAACGGTTGTGGAACACTGAAGAGACCAGGGGTTTTTCTTCTGGGACAGATGTTTCTTTTTCAATCAGAGAAGCCAATGTAACAATGTCTCTTACTTCCATTCCCATCTTTTCGGTTCTTTCTATCCATTCCGGTACAAAAGTTTTTTTGAATTGGGCAACCAGCATTTCAATCAGCTCAGCTTCAGATGTATTTTTAGGGATATGGTATGTTTCTGGGAACAGATATCCTTCAAGGTCCTGCGCTTTGGCATCCAGAGAAGATATCAATTGTGCGCTCTCCGCATAGTGGAGTATTCTCTCCTCGTTAAAAGAGTATTTCTGTGATAAAAGCCCGGCTGTTTCCTCTATGGTCAATCCCTCGGGGATCGTCACTGCATGAAGCAATGTATCTCCCTCCCGTATTTTTTTGAGCACTTCCTTCACAGAGAGGGGAGGGCTGAACTCGTATTCTCCTGCAATGAGCTTTTCTTTTGGATAAAATAATCTGTATGCAGCCAGAAAAGGCCATTCTTTTTCGATGATGTTTTCTTTTTTGAGCTTTTGTGCGATCAATGAGGCACTGCTTCCTTTCTCAACTTCAAATACAGTGCCTGGCGAGATCCGGTCTCCGAGATGATTGTATTCCCATAAAAACCAGCTGACACAAAAAACAAAAAGAACAAGGGCTATCATCAGAGCCACTATTATTGTTCTTTTTAGGGTGAGTGATTTCATAAGCTGTTCAGATAACTTGAAAGGATTATAACTGCAGAGATCTGGTCCACAAGCTCTTTTTTCTTCTTGTTGCTCAATCTCTTTTCTCTCATTATTCGCAAGGCCTGTTTTGTCGTTAGCCGTTCATCCCAGTAAATAACAGGTATATCCAGAGATTTTTTCAGCCAGGAAGCAAAGTGTTTTGTTTTTTTTACTCTGCTTCCTTCTGAACCATCCATTCTCAGTGGAAGGCCTATGACAATTTCAGTGATATTATATTTTGAAGCGAGGTTTTTAAAAAACTGGAAATCTTCCTCTTTATTCTTGACTTTATAGCTTTGAAGGGCTTGAGCGGTTATGAGCATCTTGTCGCTTACAGCTAGGCCGATGGTTCTGTCTCCGTAATCGATCCCGAGTATTCTCATATTTCTTTTTTTCTTTTTTTGCTTGCGTGTTTTTGAACGGCAAGATTGATAAGTTTTTCAAGAAGTTGTGTGAAGGTCACCCCGCTCACTTCCCATAGTTTTGGATACATACTGATTTCAGTAAATCCGGGAATGGTGTTGATTTCGTTTAGGTATATTTTCTGGCTTTTTTGTTGAAGGAAAAAGTCAACGCGTGCCATTCCTGAGCATTCAATGGATTGAAAGGCAGCTATGGAGATCCTCCGGATCTCTTTGGCTGTGGCTGCCGGTATGTCAGCAGGGATCCCGAAACCTGTTTTTCCTTCCACGTATTTATCCTGATAATCATAAAAATTCCTGAAAGGAATAATTTCTCCGGGAAGAGAGCTGACGGGATTTTCATTGCCTAAAACACTGCATTCAAATTCCCTTCCCTCCACGGCTTCTTCAATGAGTATCTTGCTGTCATAGCTAAAGGCAAGACGAATGGCTTCCGAAAGCTGAGACAGGCTCTGGACCTTGGTTATTCCAATACTCGAACCCAGGTTAGAGGGCTTTATGAAGAGGGGAGCCCTGTATTTTTTTTTAATTTCCTCCATGACTTTTTTTCTCTTTTGTGTCCA
Source organism: uncultured Eubacteriales bacterium (assembly GCA_964611275.1). GTDB lineage: Bacteria > Acidobacteriota > Aminicenantia > Aminicenantales > Aminicenantaceae > WJMT01. The sequence continues at coordinate 14,215 of CAZSZS010000041.1, read as the reverse complement.
GTTATCTTCATAAAGAACATCATATCTGGCAAGAGGAAGTCCTTTGGATTTAAATATGTATTTAGCCATGGCTTTATCCATTCCTATTGCAGACGACATGACCGTAGCGCCCACATAAGGGACATCTGCAAGCTCCAGGAGTCCTTGTATGGTCCCATCCTCCCCATAAGGTCCGTGGAGCACAGGAAAATAGACTGAGGATTCCGGCAGTTCTGTTCTTTTTCTTGCGTTCCAGGGGAGGAAAGAAGAAAAAGGCCCTTTTTCCCGGTTTTCATTGGAGCTTTTTGGGGACTCAACGACCTTCCACATCCCGTTTTTATTGATATAAATACATACAGGCTCAAATTTTTTTTTGTCTAAATGATCGTATACGGCTGATGCAGAATTGATCGAGACCTCATGTTCTGCGGAGCGGCCTCCGAAGAGAATGATTATGTTTTTCTTTGTTTTCATTTCTCCTTTTCATTCTATAAGAATCCTCTTGTTATGTCTAATCACAAAATAACGGGCTTTGCTTGTCCTCTTCCACTTAAATATTCAATTAATTTTAACATTTGACACTGGTGGAACGACAAAATATAATAGATAAAAATATGAAACAATTGTAGCAAGAGGTGATAAAGTGAATAAAAATCGGAAAACAGGTGGGAAATTAGCATTACATCTGGTTTTAATCCTCATTTCCATAAGTATCATCGCATATGGACTCCAGCAGGAGGGAATAAAGAAGGCGAAAATATATGAAGAAGAATACCAGTTGATAACAGAATCAGATTTGTATTGTTCTTTTTATGTCCTGGATGGGGAAATGCCGGACCTTAAGATCATAGGTGCGGAGAGAGCTTATGAGAGAGACATGTTCAGCGATGAGGATATTGTGTACTTGAATGAGGGCCAAACGCATGGATTGAATGAGGGTCAGGTTTTTATGGTAGTAGAAATCAGAAAAGACGTGCCCGGAGTCGGCCCTATTGCTTTTAAAAGAGGCAGAGCCCGGATACAGGAGCTGGATGACAATAAGTCGACAGCAAGAATTGAGAAAGCCTGCGGCTGGATAATGGGAGACTATTATCTGGTACCTTTCAAGCCTGCGGAAGGAATGATAGGAAAAGACCTCGGCTATGATATTCCTCCGTTTGAGACAGATGGCGTGAAAGGTGAGGTCGTCTTCCTTGATACTGATTTTAATCAAATAGGAACAGGTCACTGGGCTCTTATCAATATCGGGCGGCAGGCCGGTATTACCTTGGGCCAGCAGCTTATTTTATTTAGAGTCATTGAGGAAGATGCTCCTATACAGGTTTTCGGGAATAGCGTTGTTATCGATGTGCAAGAAGAGACATCGACCATAAAAGTCTTATCATGCAGAGATGCCTTGAGAATCGCTGACAATGTGATGGTGCGTCCGGAAAAGTAGGAACAATCATACTCTTCCATCAGGAATTCCCTTATCATTTCTTGATGTTTCCTTAGAGTGGCAGGATGTGTCATGGAGGCGCGGGTCGGATTCGAACCGACGAATCGAGGTTTTGCAAACCCCTCCCTTAAGCCACTTGGGTACCGCGCCGCCGTCCTTTTTTTCTTCTTTAAAATTTCTTCTGGAATATATCTGGAGCGGACGATGGGATTTGAACCCACGACCTTCTGCTTGGCAAGCAGACGTTCTACCACTGAACTACGCCCGCTCTTCGTATTTAATCGCCGTACATAGAACAGAGCTAAATTACCAAAAAGAGCTAAAACTGTCAACCTGTACGGAATCGAAACATAAAAACCCGATAAAGCTTATTGACACGCGGGAGTGAAAATTATATATTTGAACAAATCCATAATGAGACAAGGAGAATAAGTATGGAATTAATTCCGCGAGTTCAGGGAATAATACTCAAACCCAAGGAGGAATGGGAAAAAATCAAGCAGCAGCCTTCAAGTATATCTGATTTATTTATGAAGTATGTTTTGATTCTTGTGGCTGTACCGGCCATTGCCCAGATAATAGGACGTGGACTTATTGGCTACAGTGTGCCGTTTGTGGGATGGGTCAGGGCTGGAATTGGAAGAGCACTGCTTCAAGGAATTTTTTATTATGTATTGACAGCGGCATCTGTTTATCTTTTGGGGATCATTATCAATGCTCTGGCTCCTTCATTTGGCTCCAAACAGAACCAGGAAAAAGCCATGAACCTTGCGGTATTCAGCATGACACCTGCCTGGGTTGCGGGAATTCTTTATATTATTCCTCAGTTATCGGTCCTTGTTCTTTTAGCTTCGCTGTACGGTATTTATATTTTCTACCTTGGCTTCTCTTCTTCCATAATGGAGACCCCTAAAGAAAAAGTAGTGGGTTATTTCATAGTGACCATAATCGTATCCATTGTTCTCTATTCCATAATAGGGTTGGTTCTGGGAGCTGTTTTTGCGGTGAGCGGAGGATTAGGGGCTATCTAATTCCCGGCATATTCTCAAGAGGGCCTCTTCAGGGTCAGAAGCCTGGGTCACAGGCCTGCCTATGACGAGAAGGTCAGCACCGTTTTTAACTGCCTGTGAGGGAGTTGTTACTCTTTTTTGATCGTCGCTTGAAGCCCATGAGGGACGGATTCCGGGATTGATGATCAGGAAGTCTTTTCCGACTTCTTTCTTTATCATCTTTGTTTCCTTTGGCGAGCAGACGAGTCCGTCCATTCCCGCTTTTTTAGCCAGATAGGCTAGTTTGAGGACCTGGTCATTTAGCTTGGTTTTTATTCCCAACTGCCTGAGGTCATCACTTTTCAGGCTTGTGAGCACAGTTACGGCAAGAAGAAGAGGCCTTGGATCTCCTGTTTCTTCCGAAAGATCTTTGGCTTCTGCCGCAGCTCTTTCCATCATCTTCATTCCCCCGAAAGCATGAAGCGTCATCATACTGACTTTGTGTCTGAATCCTGACCGGACAGCTCCTGCGACCGTATTGGGGATGTCGTGCAGTTTCAGATCCAGAAAAACATTTTTCCCAAGCCTGTGAAGCTCTTGGATGAGGGAAGGCCCTTCTGAGGCAAAAAGTTCCAATCCTATTTTAAAGGTCCGGACATTTTTTAGCTGTTTTACAAGGGCTAACGCCCTGTCTTTTGTACGGACATCCAGGGCCACTATTATTTTTTGTGCGTGTTCTTTTTTTGGTTCCATAAAACATCCTTTATATTTAAGGATTGAGATCCACAGTTCCTGAAAGGTCTTGAAGCCGCTTGATCTTTTTTTTCTTGCAGAAGGCTGTTATCTCATCAATAATTCTCAGTGTCGAGTCGGGTGATGTAAAATTAGCTGTTCCTACCTGGACAGCTTGCGCTCCCGCTATCATGAACTCAATCGCATCACTGCCGCTCGCGATGCCTCCGATTCCGATAACAGGGATTTGAACAGCGTTGGCTGCTTGATAAACCATTCTCAGCGCTAAAGGCTTTATGGCCGGTCCGCTCAAGCCCCCTAAAACATTTCCCAGTTTCGGCTTTCTTGTTTCCGGATCTATTCCCATAGCAAGAAAAGTATTCACAAGAGAGACAGCATCAGAGCCTCCTTCCTCGGCGCTGAGGGCGATCTCGGAAATATCTGTCACATTGGGAGACAGCTTGGTGATAACAGGGGTAGAACAGGATTTTTTTACCAGGTTCACGATTTCATATGTGTCATCCGGATTTTGAGCCGGGCATGTCCCTCCTTTTTTTACATTGGGGCAGGAGATATTCAGTTCGTATGCAGATATCTCTTTATATTGATCAAGGTACTCGGCAATACGGGCATATTCTTCATTCGCATCTCCACAAATATTGATGATCAAAGCAGACTGTAGCCCCTTTAACCCGGGAAGCACTTCTTTTGAAAACCGTTCCACACCGATTCCCTGAAGCCCTATTGAATTCAATAGGCCGCAGGCTGTCTCCGCAAGCCTGGGAGGGGGGTTTCCTTGTTTTGGGGAAAGATACAATCCTTTGACAATAAATCCGCCTATTCGGTTCAAATCAATAAACGGGGAAAACTCGACCCCGTATCCGAAGGTTCCGCTGGCAGCAATAACAGGATTTTTTAGTTTTAAAAATCCCAGATCGACTGATATATCAACCATTTTCCTGCTCATCCCATACGATATCCCCTGCAGAGAAAACAGGACCGTCCTCACACACTTTATGCCATTCGGCGGTTTTGCCTTTTTTTATTTTTTTAACACATCCCCAGCAGGCGCCAAATCCGCATCCCATAATAGATTCAAGGGACAGTTCAGCAGGGATCTGGTGTGTTTTCGATATCTTTGCTAAGGTTTTCAGCATTCCCTCTGGACCGCAGGCAAAAATCAAGGAAGGGACATTTGTTTTTAGTTCTGTTTCAAAGAGATCAGTGATCAGGCCCTTGAATCCTGAAGAACCATCTTCTGTCGAACAGAGTGTTTTTATATTTTCTTTTTTAAATTTTGATGCGATGGGCAGGTCTTTTAAGGATTTCCCTCCGTAGAAGACCGTTATTTTCACATTTATCTTCATGAGCTCGCAGGCAAGAAAATAAAGAGGAGCCGCCCCTCTGCCTCCTCCGATAAGGCTCACCGTTGCCTGTTCATATTTCTTTTCAATTGGGAAGCCGTTCCCCAAAGGCCCGAGTATTTCGATAGTATCTCCTCTTTGTTTTTGACTGAGCATGGAAGTACCCACGCCTGCATTCTGAAAAAATATCTCTATGTTTTGCTTGTCTCTGGCATGGATGCTGAAGGGGCGTCGGAGGAGCGGATAAGGATGGCTGGTGATTCTCACCATCAGGAACTGCCCCGGTTTTGATTCGCAGGCGATTTCAGGAGCCTCTAAAGAGAGAAGGAAATAATCGTTTCCCCAACTTTTTTTCCCTGTGATTGTAGCTCTGTGATTTTTTAGCATATAAGGAGTTCTGTTGCGTCCTGTTTAAAATACCAGAATCCATTTTTGAGAGCAATAAAAACTTTGACATAAATAGGTGTTTTTGAAATAATCAAAATCTTCATGAATGACCTGGATGATGAACGAGTCGGCAAAGTGTTGGGCTCCATGAAAATCCAGGTTGATTACGGGAGGTAATACAGATGCATATTTCCAAACGTGCCCAGGATATACAAGCATCTCCCATAAGAAAGTTAAAACCATATGCAGACCAGGCGATATCAGAAGGGGTCCGGGTCTATTTTATCAATATCGGACAGCCTGACATCAAAACCCCGGATCCTGTGTGGAATGCCTTTAAGAAAGGAAAAGAAGAGGTCCTTGAGTACGGCCCTGCTCAGGGTATTCTGGAGTTAAGAAAGTCTATTGCCAGCTATTTTAATTCATACAATATTCCAGTGACCCATGAGAATGTGATCATCACAATCGGGGGATCAGAGGCCATTCATTTTTCTTTTTCTGCTGTGGCTGACAACGGAGAGGAGATTATCATTCCTGAGCCTTTTTATACCAACTACAATGGGTATGCTGCTTTTGCGAATGTGAAAATAGCGCCCCTGACTCTTGATGTTAGAAATGGATTTAGACTTCCTCCTAAGGCGGAAATAGAGAAGACCATAACATCTAAAACAAGAGCTCTATTACTGTGTTCTCCAAACAATCCTACCGGCACGGTTTATACAGCGGAAGAGCTGGAGAGAGTGATCGATCTGGTAAAGAAACATGACTTGTTTCTCATAGCGGATGAGGTTTACAAAGAATTTGTTTATGATGGGTACTGTCATAAAAGCATTCTGGAGTATGAAGAGATCAAAGATAGAGCTATTGTTGTAGACAGCATCTCAAAGCGTTTTAGCTGCTGTGGGGCAAGGATAGGAGCTGTCATAACCAGGAATCCTGAAGTCTATAATGGAATCCTCAAATTTGCCCAAGCCAGGCTTTGTCCTCCGACTCTAGAGCAGAAAGCAGCCTTAGAGGCTTATCGTATGGGAGTCGATTATTTTGAACCTGTGAGAAAAGAGTATCAAAAGAGGAGAGACATACTCTTCGAGGGGTTAAAGGATTTTCCCGGAATCGTCATGCATAAGCCCCAGGGCGCATTCTATATCATTGTGAAGCTCCCCATAAAAGACAGTGAACATTTTGTGCGGTGGATGTTGACGGATTTCAGATTCGAGAATGAAACGGTCATGGTGGCGCCTGCTCAGGGATTTTACTGTACCCCCGGGAAGGGGATGGATGAAGTGAGAATTGCATATGTTCTTAAGGAAGAGAACTTAAAAAGAGCTATCAAGGTCTTTAAGGCGGGACTTGAAAGATACAGATCACTGTTTTAGGCCGAGTGATTCGGATTAAATATTTGACCTTGACGTAAGACTGTTTTACAATTATCCATTACTGGAATTTTTCCCTGAATCTTATTTTGCAGGAGCTTTAGTGCCTGCAGACAGAGTGAAACCATACTCGAATGAGACGATTTTCCGCAAGTATGAAATATTTTTCAGAGAGAGACCGGAAACCAGGCTCATATCATTGATTATGATGAAAAAAAGGAGGTCAAAGTGACAAAGCAGTATGTATATTTTTTTAAAAAGGATAATGCGGAAGGCAATAAAAATATGAAAGACTTACTCGGGGGAAAGGGGGCTAACCTCGCAGAGATGGCAGGGATAGGGCTTCCGGTTCCTCCGGGATTTACTGTATCGACGGACGTATGTGATTTATTTCTGAAAGAAGGGAACAAACTCCCAGATGAGGTGAAGAAGGAAGTCCTTGCCAATTTAGAGAGATTAGAGGAAACAGCAGGCCGAAAATTTGGTGATAAGGGGAATCCTTTACTGGTATCCGTCCGTTCAGGGGCCAAATTCTCTATGCCCGGAATGATGGATACCATTTTGAACCTGGGTTTGAATGATAAAACCGTGGAGGGGCTGGCTCAAAAAAGCAAAGACAGGCGGTTTGCCTTAGACTGCTACCGGAGATTGATGCAGATGTTTGGTGATGTCGTTTTAGAGATCCCCAAGAAAAAGTTTGAGGAAGTATTGAGGGCGAAAAAAAAGGAGAAGGGTATCCAGGTCGATTCACAGCTTCCGGAAGAGGATTTAGAAGAAATACTCAATAAATATAAAAAGATTATTAAGGAGAATGCCGGAAGAGAGTTTCCCCAGGATGTCAGAGAACAACTGTTTTTAGCCATATCTGCGGTATTCAGTTCCTGGAATAATCCTCGTGCGGTCACCTACAGGAATATCAATCACATACCGGATGATTTGGGCACAGCCGTAAATATGCAGCTTATGATCTTTGGTAATTTCGGAGATACTTCTGCGACAGGAGTGGGTTTCACAAGGAATCCCGCTACAGGAGAGAAAGAGATCTATGGAGAATACCTGGTTAATGCTCAGGGTGAGGATGTTGTTGCCGGGGTTAGAACCCCGTCTCAGTTAAAAGAACTCGAAAAGGATATGCCCGAAGTCTTTAAACAGCTTGTTCAAGTGACGAGTCATCTGGAGAAACATTACCATAATGTTCAGGATTTCGAATTTACCATTCAAGAGAATAAGCTTTACATGCTTCAGACAAGAGACGGGAAAAGGACAGGGCAGGCGGCTATAAAGATCGCGGTGGATCTGGTCGAAGAAGGCATTGCTTCAAAAGAAGAAGCTTTGATGATGGTGGAGCCTGAAGCACTGGATCAGCTTCTCCATCCTGTTTTTGACCCCGAGGAAAAAGAAAAACACGATGTACTTGCCAAAGGGCTTGCGGCATCCCCGGGAGCAGCTGCCGGTCAGGTCGTCTTCTTTTCGGATGAGGCTGTGGAATGGAAGTCAAAGGGGAAGAAGGTCGTTCTTGTGAGGGATGAGACATCTCCAGATGATATACATGGGATGAGCGCTTCCCAGGGAATTCTCACGGCTACAGGTGGAATGACCTCACATGCAGCAGTGGTAGGGAGACAGATGGGAAAGCCGGCCGTTGTCGGGTGTGGTGACATTGCGCTCAATGAAGAAGGAAGGAACTTTAAGGTAAAGGGAAAGACAGTGAAAGAGGGAGATGCGATTTCCATCGACGGCACTTCTGGAGAGGTCATGTTGGGAGAGATCGAAACCAAACCCTCGGAGATCATTCAGGTTATCAAAGGAGACAAAAAGCCTGAAGACTCTGAAATATATCAATATTTTACAAAATTCCTTGGTTGGGCCGATGAAGTGAGGAGGATGAATGTCAGAGCGAACGCAGATACGCCTGAAGACGCTCATATAGCTTTTGCCTTTGGAGCTGAAGGCATAGGATTAGCCAGAACAGAGCACATGTTTTTTGAGAAGGAAAGGCTGCCCTTTATAAAAAACATGATTTTGTCTGAGACGGAAAAAGACAGGCGCATGTATTTAGATAAGCTGCTGCCTTTTCAGAGACAGGATTTCTATGACCTGTTTAAAGCAATGGGGGGAAATCCTGTGACAATCAGAACTCTGGATCCCCCTCTTCACGAGTTTTTACCGAAAAAAGAAGATTTGATGCTGGAGATCGCTGAGTTGAAGCATTCGGGAAAAGCAAGCAGTGAAAAGATCAAAGAAAGAGAAAAACTGCTGGAACGTGTCAAAGCTCTGTCTGAGTTCAATCCTATGCTCGGCCACAGAGGATGCCGCATCGGAGTCACCTTCCCTGAAATCATAGAAATGCAGGCCTCTGCGATTTTTGAAGCCGCCTGTCAGTTATCAAGTGAGGGTGAGGATGTTTTTCCGGAGATCATGGTTCCTTTGATAGGCTCGGTAAATGAGCTGGCGGATCAGAAAAAAATCATCATTGATGTGGCAGAAAAATTGATAGAGAAATATAATGTCAAACTTAACTATACGGTAGGCACGATGATAGAGATTCCAAGAGCGGCCATAACAGCAGATGAAGTGGCCAAAGAGGCAGAATTCTTTTCTTTTGGTACAAACGACCTCACCCAGACTACTTTTGGCATATCACGGGATGACGGCGCTTCATTCATCAACCAGTATTTGGCCAAAGGTATTTGGAAAGATGATCCCTTTACTTCAGTAGATATTGACGGAGTAGGTGAATTGATGAGATGGGCTGTTAATAAGGGACGGTCCACAAGCCCTGATTTAAAGGTGGGAATATGCGGTGTGCATGGCGGAGATCCGCGCTCTATCTTTTTCTGCCATAAAATAGGACTGAACTATGTGAGCTGTTCCGCGTACCAGATACCTATTGCGAGATTAGCAGCAGCCCAGATTACCCTTCAGGAAAAGAAAAGCTCATCATAAAAAAAGAAAAAGCACCAATAACCACACTTGAAAAGGCCTTGCATATCAATGAAAAGAAAATAATAATAAGGGAGGCTCCCTTTTTTTGAAGAGGCTGGGCTAAAGACATCAGGTTGGTTTATGGCAGGATTTAAAGATATCGTCAGTCGTTTGAGAAAGGATAGATTCCCATTCAAGTTTGTTTACAGCGATTCTTATTGGATGGTGGATCTCAAAAATCACGTCTTTCCTGTTAATAAGTACAGATTAGTTTATGAGAGCCTGCTGAAAAAAGGAGCAACTAGGGATAATTTTATTGAACCCACTCTTCCCGACGAAAAGGATATCTTAAGAGCCCACCTGTTAAAATATGTAAAAAAGATAAAGACCGGCCGGCTGTCCTCTTCAGAAATAACAGAACTTGAACTCCCGTTTTCCAGAGAAGCCATTGACTTTTTTTTTCTTACCGCAGGAGGAACGATACAGGCATCAGAAGCGGCGCTTAGAGACGGGATGTGCGTGCATATAGGAGGGGGATTTCACCATGCTTTTGCGGACCATGGCGAGGGTTTCTGTATGATAAATGATGTGGCAGCGGCTTTGGAAAAAATGAAAGCAGAAGAAAAAGTACAGAGAGCCATGGTCATAGACTGCGATGTTCACCAGGGTAATGGTACCGCATCCATCCTGAAGAACAAAGACTATGCGTTTACTTTTTCAATTCACCAAATGGATATTTATCCTGCTGAGAAGGCTGTCAGTTCACTGGATGTCGGTTTGTGGTCAGGAGACGGGGATGAAAAATACCTTGATGCTCTGGGACAGCATATTCCCCGTATTTATGAAGAATTTGCTCCTGATCTGATCTATTTTCTTGCCGGGGCTGATCCCTATAGGAAAGACAAGCTGGGTGATTTGGACTTGACGTTGAGAGGCCTTGAAAAAAGAGACCAAATGGTCATAGAAAACGCTCAAAGAAGGAGCTGCCCTGTGGTTATCCTGTTCGCCGGCGGATATGCGGTTGATATAAATGATGTTGTTTCTATCCATTTGAATACCATAATGACAGCAAGAAAAATATACAAACGGTATTCAAAAAAAAAGATATTAGGAATCCTGAAGTAATATATGGGCAAGAACCTTTGTGTCTCCCATCATGTTGTCTATGACGCAGTATTCATCGGGCTGGTGAGCTGTCTCTTCTATTTTAGACCAGCAGGCAACTTGATAACCTGATTTCCGTAAAAAAGCAGCAGCAGTCCTCACTGCGATACCGGTGGGCTTTGCTTTTTTTCTGTATACTGCTTTGACCGCACTTTGCAAAGACTTAACTACAGGAGCGTTGGGGGAGGTCTCCGCGTGTGAAGAATCTCTCTGTACGTCTTCCAGTATGATGCGGACTTGGTACTTTTTTTCTGTTTTTATCGCTATTTTTTGGATTTCTTCTTTGACTTTGTCTATGTTGTGTTCAGGAATGAGACGGCAGTCCATATAGAAAATATCCTCTCCTGGAATCGTGTTTATATTGGGCACATTGGCTTCTTTTTTGGTGGGTTCAAATGTAGATATCGGGGGAGAGAAGATTGAGTTTTTTTCAGAAAACATTTGATAAAGCCGAGTGAGTTCTGTTATGAGAAAGGCTGCTGCCTTCAGACTGTTTATCCCTTTTTCCGGGGTGGAGCCTTGAGTTTGTTTGCCCATGGTTGTTATCTTTAACCAGTATATGCTTTTTTCTGCAATATCGATCATTGTCCCGTATTTATTTCCCGCACCCGGGACAATGATCACATCCTGTTTTTTAAAAGGGTTGGAATGGTTCATTACGTATTCGATTCCCTTTTTATTACCTGTTTCTTCATCAGAAACAAATATCAAACCCACATCATATTTTGGTTTCATGCCTTCTTGTTGGAAAGCTTTCAATGCATATATTGAAGCCAGCATGTCCTGTTGGTTGTCTTCCAGTCCTCTGCCGTATATTTTTCCGGCTTCGACATAGGCTTTAAAGGGACTCCCTTTCCACAGGGCGGGTTCCCCGGGTGGGACAACATCCATATGTGTCATTATCCATATGGTTTTTGAAGAACTCTCGCCGTTATAGAGGGCGATTATATTAGGCCTGTAACAGGAAGGAGCGTCTATGTCCGGGGCTTTGATGACCTTGACATCCTTGAAATCAATGGCCTTTAAAAAGTCTAAAATCAGCTCTGCTTTTTTTGCTTCTCCTTCGCCGCCGTTAGCAGGAGATATGGCAGGAACTGCGCACAACTTGATCTGTGTATCGACCATCTCATTTCGGAATGAATCTATTCTCCGTGTGATTGTATCCAGTTCAGTCATATTTTTTCCAGTGCTCCAAATAATATCACCCCTTTATTCAAGAAGCAAGATATGCTGGATTTATTATGAAAGTGAGATAAAAAACCCCGTTAATGGGAAGTCTTTTTCCGGTTTCGGTCGGCTTGACATTTAGGGCGAGAGAGACTACATTTAGCCAAAATGAAGATAGGTATAGACCTGAGGCCTTTGCTTAGATTTGAGACGGGTGTTGGCACATATGTCAAAAACTTGATTTTTTCCTTGTCCAATATAGATATGGAAAATGATTATTATCTTTTCTCATCTTCTTTAAAGCAGAGGTTTTCTCCTTCTAAGATTCCGATTTTAAGTAAAATGCATTTTCGTGATTTTAGATGCCCTGTGAAGCTGTTAAACTTTGCTTGGTACAGATTGGGATGGCCTACTATGGATGCCTTTTTTAAGACCAGACTCGACCTCACTCACTCTCCCACTCCTTTGATTTGCCCGACAAAAGGGAAAGCCATCGTAACCGTGCATGACCTGTTTTTTATGGATTTCCCTTCACTGGCAAACAGGGAAGCCAGGAAGTTTTTTCTAAAGAATATCCACCGGTCCCTTCAAATGTCACATGGAGTCATTGTGGACTCGAATTTCATAAAGAAGCAACTTTTGGAAAGATTCCCGATAAACAAAGAAAAGATTAAGGCGATTTATCTGGGAGTGGACCAGGAATTCAGTTCGGACATCACTTTTGAGGAGATAAAGAATTTTCGTGAGGCGCATTCTCTATCTTCAAGGGTCATAGTGTTTGTTGGCGCCATGGAACCAAGAAAGAATCTGATAAATCTGGTGAAAGCCTTCCGCATCGTACATAGTAAAGAGCCTAATGTAAATCTTGTCATTGCCGGCAGGAGGGGACGTGATTATCCTGCCTTGAAAAAAAACATAGATGAAAACGGGCTGCATGCCTGGGTAAAAATTCTGGATTATCTTTCCACACGGGATGTCAAACGTCTGTACAGGGCCGGTACACTTTTCGTGTTTCCTTCTTTCTGTGAGGGTTTCGGGCTTCCCCTTCTAGAGGCCATGGCCAGTGGAATGCCGGTTGCCGCGTCCGAAAGGGCAGCCCTGCCTGAGATAGCGGGTGATGCCGCTCTTTATTTTGATCCGGATGAACCGGAGGAGATCGCTTGCCGGATTTTAGAACTTCTCGGTGACGGTGATCTCAGAAAGAGATATATTGAATCGGGCAAAAAAAGGGCAAAGGAATTCGACTGGGGAAAAACAGCGGAAACCACTTTGGATTTTTACCTAAGTGTATATGAAGGGCAATGAAAGAAAGAGCGGAAGGGGCGAAAGAGAGGTTGAAAATTGCTGTTGATTGTTATGAGGTCACTCAGGAACTGACCGGTGTAGGACGCGTCATACATAATATTTTGCTTTCATTGTGCAGAGAAGAAGATGAATATGAGTTTCTGGCTTTCTCGCGGCAGAAAGTGGAGGATTATTCGAAATACAGGAATATAAAGCAGTATGTGCTTCCTGGGGATAAAGGGTATTTCAGATGGCAGAATGGTCCTTTCTATAGGGGAATAAAAGAGTATCATCCGGAGCTTCTCATAGCTCCGAATTACACTCTTCCTCTTTTCGTCGGATCAAAGTCAATTCTTTTCGAGCATGATGTTTCGTTCGCCTCGCATCCGGAGTGGTTTCCAAAAAAAGAAGTATGGAAAAGGAGATATTTTGTGAAAAGGAGCCTTGGCAAAGCCTCCTTGATCGTGACCTTATCTGAAGCGTCCAAACAGGAGATAATCAGACACTACTCTGTGTCTCCGAAGAAGATCAAGGTGCTTTATCTGGGAGCGGGAAGGAATTTCAAGCCGGCCGGAGACACAGAAGTATCAAGATGGAAAGAAAAAAAGGGAATAAAAAGCCGTAGAGTCATAGGATTTCTGGGTTCGATTTTTAATAGAAGGAATGTTCCTCTCTTGGTTGAGGCAGTGAGGCATTTAAGAGCAGAATTCCCTGAAGTCATGCTCTACATAGTGGGTAAAGATCTGACCTATCCCCCTCAAAATATGAGACGGATATTAAATGAGGAATGGATTCTCTGGGAAGAAAGCATTCAAGAGTCCGAACTTCCGCTCTATTTTTCTTCTTTGGATGTCTTCGCCTACCTTTCTGAATATGAGGGTTTCGGGCTTCCGCCTCTTGAAGCTCTCTCCTGCGGCACGGTTCCTGTTTTGCTTAACAAAAGCGCTTTGGCAGAGGTTTTCTCAGAGTTTTCTCTTATGGTTGAGAATCCGGATGCGGGGGAGATTCGATCTCATTTGAGGAGTGCACTGGAAGATCAAGAAATGATGGATGTCCTTCTGCGCGCCTTTACTAAGAAAAGGAAGTATTTTTCTTGGGACCGGGTTGCCGGAGAATTCAGTACAGCTATGAATGAGGTGCTGCATGGGAAGTAGTCTGTCTCGGGAATTTTCTCCCCAAAAGGAAGATATGGTTTTGTCAGTCATACTGGTTAATCACAACGGGAAGGGTTATATCGAAGACTGCCTTGATTCCATAAAGAGAAATTTAAAGGGCATAAGAAGCGAGATTATTGTTGTAGATAACCATTCGACAGACGGAAGTGTGGATATTTTAAAGAAAAGATACCCTTCTATCCGCCTGCTGTGCAACCTTGAAAATGTGGGGTTTTCCAGAGCGAATAATCAGGGTTTG
>CAZSZS010000040.1:0-67090 GCA_964611275.1 uncultured Eubacteriales bacterium | reverse complement strand
CAAAAAAATGCTCATCGCCATTTTTTTATGAATAGGTCAGGATTATTTGATATAACCCAGTGTTCTCAGCATCTTTTCTGTATCCGAGTCGATCTGGATCTCTATTTTATCCCTTATGACCTTGCGCACCGTGTCATCAAGTATTCTTTTCATCCGGGCAATCTGATCCTCTTCACTTTTCTCATCATAGATATTATTCCTTTCCCACGGATCGGTCCCCAAATCATACAGTTCGTATTTTCCTGAATCAGGAGTGAAGATCAAGTGAAAAGGATAATGAAGCAACGCAAATTTATTCCTGATCGCCTGAGGTTTATATGTCTCCTCAAAAACAATACCATTATTTTCCGCTCTCAGGTTGTTTATGCTTTCTCCCTTGAAGTGAGGGAGACGGCCAAAATCCATAGTATCCATTATGGTAGGAGCAATATCCAAAAGAGATACGGGGTCTGAAACCCGGATCCCCCTTTTTTTCGAAAAAGGATTATAGACAATAAGAGGGACCTTCATATAAACATCATAGAGAAAAAATATGTGTCCAAAATGAGGTTTCCCGTCATAATTCATATAATCCCCAAGGCTCTCACCATGGTCCCCCACCACAAGTATATGTGTGTTTTTCATAAGGCCGAGGTTTTTGAGCTTATCTATGAGTTCCCCGAATTTCCTATCCATATATTCTACATCTAATTTATAATTTTCCCTCTTTGCATCAAAAGGAAGAAGTATATTTCCATTAAAAGAAAAAGCCGCTTTTCTTTGTTCGACAAGACTTGAGATATTCACAACAGCCTCAGGGTCCATAAAAGCAGAATCATTCCCATTCTTAAATATCCAGCCTTCTCCGAATTCGATTTTAATGTTCTGTTCATCCTCCATCTCTGCAAGAGTAAGGTTTTCAAACCTCGCCCTTAAAGGAAATGTGCTCGTAATAAAATTATTTTTCAATTCAAATTTGAGTTTATTTTTCCCTTTTTCTAAGTCCAGTTCTACCGAGTATGTGGTCTTGTTCAAATTATACTCGCCGACAAGATGGCCGTTCAAAAAGAGAGAAAGGTCCGGAGGAGCATCCTGAGGATAATAGGGTTCATGCGGGTCAGAGTAATGAATCCATAAAAAAAAATCTTTTTGGCTGTTTTCTTCCAACCATGGAAAAACTTTCTGATTGACCTCCCCAGCAGTTAAATACCATCTTCCCTCTGCGAACTGGTCATCATATAAGTCAAATCCTTCATCCAATCCAAATCTTGATGCTAAAACACCCAAAGAGACAAAGGCTGCTGTTGTATAGCCCTTTTTCCGGAATATTTTTACAAAAGAAGGCCTGTTCCTTTTTTCCTTAATAACATGTCCGTTGTTGTATGACCTTAATTGATGGGGTGGTTGGGAGTAAAGAACAGAACCATGAGAAGGCAGGGTGATGGGAGTCAAAGAATAACAGTTTTCATATAATATGCCTTCACTTGCCAGGAGGTCGAAATGGGGCGTCTTTGCATTTTCCGGATCATAACAGCTCAAATAGTCTGCTCTCTGGGTGTCCAATGTAATAAGGATATAGTTACTCCTCTTTCCTTTACATCCATTTAAAGAGAAAACTAAGAAAAAAAGAAACACAACCAGATAAAAACTCAGAATCCTCTTCATCTTACTTTCTTGCATCATAATACATCTTTCTTCATCAGGACTTTTCACGCATCAAAGCATCAGGGCAGTAAATACAAAAAAGCATCTTTTCTGCCTTTTTGGATCAAACCAATTTAATCATTTATTATGAACGAATCCTGGAAATTGTCAAATGCAGCAGACTTTTCAAGCAATCATTCGGATCAGTCCGTTTTTGAGTTCCCTGACAGAAGGGAACACTTCGACACCATCGTCTTTTAATTTATTGACGTCTTTATTTATGATGAATATTTTTTCAACTCCGGCTTCTCTGGCAGCTATAATATCGAACCTGGAATCTCCTATCACACAACATTCCTCTTTCCTTAGGGAAAGTCTGTCAAAAACCTCCAATAACGGTTCAGCAGAAGGCTTCCATAAACCACTCTCCCTGCTTATCACAAGATCGAACTCCAGGTTAAACTTTTTTAGTAAATAGGAAACATTTTTTCTTGAATTATTTGTGACGAGAGAAACAAGCATCCCCTTTTCCTTGATGAATCGTATAAAACCAGCCATTCCCTTTTTGAGAACAGCTTTTTGAGTCGCTTCGCTCTCGTGTCGTATCAAGATATTCATCTTCTCGGACCTCTCCGGTTCCTTCAGTCCCTCCAGATAATTAAGGATAGGCTTCCCCTGCGTATCCAGCTCCCTTTTAATCTGGTCCCAGTCATAGGGAACATCCACAATGGTCCCGTCCATATCAAAAATAACACATCTGATCTCTGGTGTTTCACTCATCACACATCTATTCCTCCTTCCATCTGTAATTATAAAGCATATTCCTTAAAATAAAGAGAAATGTTTTTTTTGAGTTTTTAATAACTTTTTGATATAATCAACCAGAAAAATTAAGATAAAAAAGGGAGGCTTACTTATGGGTAAGTTTTTTGCAATCCTATTAGGACTCATTGCTATGGCAGGTGGTATCGTACTTGTCATTCTGGTTTGGACTCAAGAATTTCTGGACCTCTTATTTGGCTGTATCCCTCCTATTTTATTCTTCGGGGGACTCATCGCTTTAGTGGCCGGCATAAGCAGCATAAAAGATGCAGCCAGGACAAAAAAGCTTGAAGAAGAAGTAGAGGAGGAAGAAAAAGCAGAATAAGAGATAATCCTTCAAATCACTCTTCTTTTTTTATTGGAGAGTATTTTTTTATTTTTTAATAGTTTCCTTATCAATTTCTTCAGTAACTATAGACTTTAGTTCGTCCTTTATTTTTTCTATTCTCTTGATTTTTCCCTCGATCTTATCAAAGAGGGCCTGCTGAGATTTGATCCCCTCCATGATCAAAAAAGCAGCGCTTTCTGATCTCGTCTTAAAAAGTCCTGACTCTACCAGCCTGTTTATCTTTTCATTCGAATCATCATTGACTCTGATAGTCAGCACCGTGTTTCTGGAAGAAAGCGCCCTGTCAATAGCCTTTTTTATCGACTCAGCCGTTCTGTTCGCAAATTTCTCGACCTGATTTCCTAAATCTTCCAGAGCGCCCTTTTTTTCCTTTTTTGTCTCCTCACTGTTTTTACTGCCTGAATCCTTTTTTCCAGTCATTGATAACTCCTTTACATGTATTTTAAATACATTATACGATATGCTAAATTACATGTCAAGCAGTTAATTTTACGGATTTATTCCTATGATAATAAGGTTTATTGGAGAGCCTTTACTTATAATCCCTACTTCTCTTCTCTCTCTGCAGACACAAGGAATTTGCCACAGTTTTCGCAGACATAGATATCATTGCTGCCTTCGATAGCTGAACTCATCCCTGTGGCGATATTGATATAACAACCCATACAAGTTCCGTCTTTAACCTCAGCTACAGCAAATCCATATCTGTCCATAAGCCTGTCAAACCGGTCGAGAAGGGATTTATCCAGCTCCGCTCTGATCAATTCAGCCTGCTGCTTCAGTTCTTCCAACTCCTGCTTTTTCGCCTTTTTCTTTTTAAGTTCTATCTCCTGCAGCTTCCATAAAAGTCTTCCCCTATGAATGATTTTATCTTCAATGGGAGGTAGATGCAGCTCTATTTCAGAAAGAATCTTATACAACTCGGCAGGTGTTTCAGCCGTAAAAAGTCTTTTCCTGAACTTATCGCTGGAAAGGAATTGAGCTAATCCAGCAAACAGATGATTGAAAAGGCCCGGAATAGCTGGATTCCACACAATAAGGATGATGAGTTTGACTTTTTTCTTATCAATGGCATCGAAATCTATGCCCTTATTGAGTCTCCCCACTACCACGGCGATATCTTTAACTCCTGTATTAAATCGTGCATGAGGCAAAGCCACATGATGGCCGATTCCAGTCGACTCGAGTCTTTCCCTGTCAATGATTCTGGTTAGGATCGGTTTCTTGTTCTTTATTAATTTTTGTTTTTTCAGCAGTTCCAGAAGCTCTTCAAGAACTTCCTTTTTATCCGTTGCATCCAAGTCGAGAATAATTTGAGAGGGTTTAAGATAATCTGAAAAATAGGAACTTTTCGATGGTTCTTTTTCCATTTTGTTTTATTTTAACACAAAACTTTTAAGCTCAAAAGTAAAAAATCATCTAGGATAGAATTTCATCCTTTATTTTCTCTTAAAAGAGCTGGTTTCCTTGAACTGAGTCATTTCATCCAAATCAGACAGCAGGGAAATAATCTCTCTTGCCCACTCTGTGATCTGTACCGTACCTTCCAGATCCCAGTCCTCTTCATACTCATCGGTCACTTGATGATACCTTAACTCTCGGTAATCCTGGCTCTTCTTCTGGATATGATCACTGTCTTTTCCAAAAGAAGTAATGCCTTCGTGAAGCCAAACGGCCGGAATACCGGCCCTTGCAAAGCTCAGCTGGTCAGAACGGAAAAAATATCCCAGTTCTTTATTCCGTTCCGGAATATATTCAAGGCCCATATTATTCGCTGCCCTGGCACAGATATCACCCAGATCACTGTGACTGCCTCCTATGGTGTATAGTTCCTTGGTTCTTCCCCATACATTTGTCATCTCAAAATTAAGATTGGCAAGAACGGATGATGAAGAGACCGGAAGATGCCTTGCGAAATAATCAGACCCAAGAAGGCCCTGTTCCTCTGCAGTGACCGCTACGAAAATCAGATCCACCTTCGGCTTTTTTCCGCTTTGCGCATAGTAACGGGCCAGTGAAAGCATGGATGCTGAAGCAGAACAATTGTCAACCGCTCCGTTGTATATTTGATCTCCCTCTCTGCTCTCATCTTTCCCAAAGTGATCGTAATGGGCGGAAAGAATAACCGCCCGCCTTTCCCCTTTTTTGATCTTTCCTCTAAGAACAGCCGCTATGTTTTCGCTCTTTACAGAGAAAAATTCAGGTTTTTGTCTCACTCTGACGTTTGCCCCCATAAAAACCGGCCTGAAATCTTCTCTGGAGGCACTCTCTTCCAGCACCTGCCTTTCATATCCAGCCTCTTTGATCACTTTTTCCGCTGTCTCTTTATTGATCCATCCATGGAAAAAAAGATTGTTGTTGACATCAGGAAGAAAAAATGACTCTCCCGACCAGGAGTTTTTGACCACATCCCATCCGTATGCCGCTCCTTTTCTGTTATGAATGATGAGAACACCAGCCGCTCCCAGCTCTGATGCTTTCTCAAACTTATACGTCCACCTCCCATAATAAGTCATGTCCTCCCCCTCAAATATTCCATCAGGGTAATTACCGGGCTCATTTATCTCCACAAGAAGGACTTTTCCTCTGAGGTCAGTACCTTTTATATCATCCCAATTTCTCTCGGGCGCCTGAATAAGATAACCTCCGTAGACAAGCTCTCCTTCTATACCTTCCGGACAGTCTCTTCTTTCGGAGCCCACGACAAATTCTTCATGAATCGCCGGTCTTATGGAAAGAGATTCAAATAGGAACTCAATGCTCGCCAGGGGATCGGGCCGGCTTCCAACAAGATTCACTGTTTGGCGATAGCTATCCCCGAAAGCGGGCTCTAATCCCAGTCTTCTAAAGAAATTTTCCTGATACAAAGCTGCGATCTTCAGGCCTCTTGAACCAACAGCCCTTCCCTCCAGGAGGTCATCCGATAGGAACCTGATATGCCCTTCTATCTCCCCCGGTGTAATGCTCTGTTTGGCCTTGTTCCCTTGACAGCTCCATAAAAAAACCACGGACAGCAAAATCAGAATGACATATGTGTATTTTTTCATCTCCTCACTCCTTTCATAGAAATGATCAAAATAAACCTGGATTATTCATACATACATCGCCATTTTTTTATGAATAGTTCAGGTTAATTTCCTTACTTATCAGGCTTTTTATTTTCTGAATAATATTGGCGGATATATTTTTCCTGTACTTCAAAAGACCAGTGTACATCACGGATAAAATCAGCGGCCTCCTGATACGCCCCGCGCTCCATCATCTCCATGAACTGTTCATGTTCCTTAATGGAAGATTCCTCCCATTTTTTAATATAACCTTCCCTTCTTGGAAAATCATACAGCCTTTTTTTTAAAATATCTGCTGTTTTTCTTAACGTCTTGTTTCCTGAACGCTTAAGATAGACATCATGAAATTTAAGGTTTTCTTCATAATAGGTATTGAAATCATCCTTTTTTATGGCTTTATCCATCAGGTCATTCAGCTTCCTCAGCTCGTTCATCTCTCTCCGGCCAAAAGAGGAGGAAGCTGTAAGAACCGCCGTGCTTTCAAGCGCGCCGAGTATTTGATAAAAATCCTTGATATCCTGCACTGTCAGTGTATTGACAACCACACCCCTTCTGGGGAGAATACTGACAAATCCTTCCATTTCCAGCCTGATCAGCGCGTCCCTGAGCGGAGTTTTACTGATGCCCAATTTCTGGCTCGTGGCATTCATGTCTATGGACGAACCCGGTCTTAATTCCCCAACTTTCATCAAAGAGCGGATGTATTCATACACTTGGTCCTTTAAGGAAGCCAAGTTCAATATCGTATCTCTCTTCATCGGAACAATCCCCTTACATGAAATTCTGGATTATATGTATATAAATATTTAACCAAAGTCAAATAACCTGACCTATCCAGGATAAAAGAGAAGCACTTAAGCAAGTTCCCTTCATAAGAATGGATTCTCCCTTTCATACAACATTTCTTTTGGTTGATTGAAAGAAATATCGCTTATCCCGAGCATTTTGACGGCTTCATACAGGATCTTCCCTGTGTGTTTAAAAGCAACCGCTGTATGGTGAGGGAATCTTTTTTCTATGAGCACGTATCTGTAAAACCTGGACATTTCTTTGATCGCAAAAACTCCTATGCTCCCAAAAGAGCCCGGATTTATATCCAGAACCTCTCCCTCGGCTATATAACTTTTCAGGGTTGTATCCGCCGTTGACTGAAGTCTGAAAATTGTCACATCGCCCGGCCTGATCCTTCCCTCCAGAGTTCCCCTTGTTATATCCGGCTTCTCTCCGCCCTCCAGAAGGCGGTTCATAATGAGCTGGTATTTCATCTTTGGATCAATCAAACAGCAGGAAGCGGTATTTCCACAGTGAAAACCCATGAAAAGATCGTTTGTTTTATAGTTCCCTATCTTTTCCTCAGATTTTATATACATATCTTCCGGCACTGTGTTGTTGATATCCAAAAGGGTAGCCGGAAATTCTGTAGCGCACACAGCCATGAATTCACTCAGGGCACCATAGATATCCACCTCGCAAGCAACCGGTATTCCGTTCGAAGCAAGCCTGGAGTTCACATAACAGGGAACAAATCTAAAATAGCTTTCAAAAGCAGGCCAGCATTTGTTGGCAAACACCCCGTACTTACTTGCACCGAGATTGTCTTCATAGAACCTTAAGAGAGCCACTTCATACTGGGCCAGCCTTTTAAGAAGGTCAGGATACTGGTTTCCTCCCCCAAGCTCTTCGGTCATTGCCTTTGTGATTTTTTCAATGTCCGGGCTGCCTTCTGCCTTGCGAAAGATATCATAAAGGTCCAGCTCACTGTTTTCCATGATCTCCACATCAAGGTCATACAAAGCTTTGATAGGAGCATTGCATGCCAGAAAATCCTGAGGTCTAGGGCCAAATGAAAATATTTTAAGGCCTTTTATTCCATTTACAACCCTTGCGATAGGGATAAAGTCCTTGATCATATCAGCGATCTGCACAGCTGTCCCAACTGGAAAATCAGGTATATAAGGATTTATATTTCTCAATCCCATATTGTATGACGCATTCAGCATGCCGCAGTAAGCGTCCCCTCTGTCCTGGATCAAATTATTCCCAGGCTCTTCGGCCGCTGCTGTAAACATGCAAGGACCCTGGAATTTCTCAGCCAGCATGGTCGTAGGTCCTTCCGGCCCAAAATTCCCTAAATAAACAACCAGCGCATTTATTCCCTGTTCCTTGATCTCTTTGAGAGCTTTCATCACATCCTGTTCATTCTCAATAATGGTATTGATTTTTACGATATCGATTTTTTTATCCCTGCATTTTTCGAAGACTTTTTCCCGTCTTTTTTTCGACAATTCAATAGGGAAACAGTCTCTGCTCACAGCCACCATTCCCAGCTTTATTTTCGGAATATTATTCATCTGCCTAGCCTCCTTTTTGACCGTAATAGGCATTTGGCCCGTGCTTTCTCAAATAATGTTTTTTTAATATATAATCGGGCAGGGCTCTCTCTTTGCCTGTCAAAGCCAAGGTCCCCCATGCCATTTTGGCGATCTTTTCAAGAGCTATGCTGACCCCCACAGCTTCATCAGGAGTCTTCCCCCACGAAAAAGGCCCGTGACCTGAAACAAGCACTGCCGGACAAGCGAGTGGATCTAATTTTTCGAAAGTCTCGATAATAACACTCCCCGTATTTTTCTCATAACCGGTCCCCACTTCTTTCTTGTTTAAGGGTCTGGTCACAGGCACACTCCCATAGAAATAATCAGCATGTGTGGTGCCCAAACAGGGAATTTCCTTTCCTGCTTGAGCAAACATGGATGCATAATCACTGTGTGTGTGGACAATGGAACCGATGCCATCAAACGCTTTATAAAGCTCTATATGAGTGGGAGCATCAGAAGAAGGTTTGAGATCACCCTCGACTTTAGAGCCTTTAAGATCCATCACAACCATGCTTTCCGGCTTTAATTCTTCACAAGAGATACCACTGGGTTTTATGACAATCAGCTCTTTTTGTCTATCAAAACCACTCACATTTCCCCATGTCAGAGTGACAAGATGAGACTTGATTATATCACAATTGGCTTTGCAAACACTTTCCTTCAATCCTTCAAGCATCTCTTCCCCTCCTCTGCGCCTCCCTGAGATCAATCAGGTCCTTCATCACATTATAAAGGCTTCCTTTCCACTCCTTAGTGCCGAAAGCATCATGAAGCTTCTTATAAAGAGCGTACATTTTCTGATAGACTTCATGATATCCTGGATCCGGATCGGTGACCTTACTAATGCCTGTCATTTTCTTTTGAGCTTCCTCCACACTCGTATATCCGCTTTTCTCTGCTCCGGCTGCCACCGCACCAAAAAGAGCGGCCCCCAGAGCGGGTGTCTGATCACTCCGCGATACTTTCATAGGACGCCCAAGTATATCAGCATAAACCTGCATAAGAAACGGACTTTTTGCTGCCAGTCCTCCGCAGTTGATAATCTCCTTGATGGTGACATTATACTCCTGAATGCGGTTGATGATGGTCAACGCACCAAAGGCTGTGGCTTCTATAAGAGCCCTGTAGATCTCGTGTGGTTCTGTATGAAGCGTCTGACCGATGAGAAGTCCATTCAACCTCACATCGACCAGTATGGTGCGGTTCCCGTTGTTCCAATCCAAAGCAATAAGGCCGTGTTCACCGGGCTTCTGTTTGAGAGTCTCTGCCTCAAGATTTTTAAATTTTTCATCAATCGTTTTCCCATATCTATCAGGTACGAGTTTTTCAACATACCACAAAAAAATATCCCCGACCGCTGATTGCCCTGCTTCAATGCCATAATATCCCGGTATGACCGAACCATCCACGATACCGCACACTCCGGGAATATTTATGGGGCCCTTTTCCTTGGCGCTGACCAGAATATCACAGGTGCTTGTCCCAAGTATTTTCACAAGAGTCCCCTCTTTGACTCCGGCTCCCACTCCGCCCATATGCGCATCAAAGGCCCCCACAGCAACGGCCGTACCTTCATTCAATCCAAGCCGGTCTGCCCATTCGGAACAAAGACGACCCGCCAGTTTATCCGAAGGGTAGGCTCGTTCATACAGCCTGTCCTTTAATTCGGCCAGTCCGGGATCCAATTCCTTGAGAAAATCCTTGTCAGGAAGGCCTCCCCATTCCTCATTATACATGGCTTTATGACCGGCCGCACAAACACTCCTTTTTAAATGTTCCGGTCTTGTATCTCCCGTCAAAACAGCAGGCAAATAATCACAAATCTCCACAAAGCTGTGCGCTGAGCCGAAAACATCCGGAGCTACCTTCCTGCAGTGCCATATTTTGGACCAAAACCATTCTGAAGAATAGACCCCTCCTATTCTCTCCAAATATTGAGGACGCATCTCCCGAGCAATTTCCGTGATCTGTGCGGCTTCATAATGACTTGAATGATCTTTCCACAGCCAGACTAAAGCATCTTTATTGTTCTTGAATTCAGGCAACATACTCAAAGGCACTCCCCTGGCATCAACGGGCATCGGACTGCTCCCTGTAGTGTCTATCCCAATGCCTATGATGTGTTGGGGATCAAACTCCGGGTCATTGGTCTGAGCCTTACCAACAGCGGATCTTACGGATCTTTCCATCCCGATGAGATAATCATCCGGGTTCTGTCTTGCTATATCAGGCTCTTTCTCATCGAGAATAACACCATCGTCTCCGGATGGATAGGGAAAAACACGCGTTGCGACCTCCCTGCCGTTCAAAATATCAACGATCAAAGCCCGGCATGAATTGGTTCCAAAATCCAGTCCGAGGGCATATTTTCTCATGGTTCTCCTTTACTTACATCAATCATTTCATCCCTAAGTAAGATAATATTTTACGAGGAATTATTCAACAATTCTCTTTGTTCAGGTCTCTCGTTTCATCTGTTTTCTTTAAAAAATCTTGATATTTTTTCCCTAAAAATGTATTGAATAGGAATAAAAATGAACTCATTCAAAGATAAAAACATTCTTGGTATTGATAATGAAAAGATCCCCTTTTTTATTGGAATGGTCCTTCTTTCCATTGAGATCTGCGTCATCATAGTCTTGTTCCTTTCTAAATCTTCCCTTGCTTTAAAGTTAATCTCCATGGTCACCGCTTTCCACCTTGGAGGAAGGCTTGCCATTATAGGTGCGGGTCTTGAATTTAATTTCCCTGCTCTCACGATCATGCTCATCATCCTCGCCTATCTCACGGCCTTTCTCCTCATTATGCTCTCTATTGTTGGTTTCTTATGGGTCAAAGCAAAGGAATTCAAACTGTTCAAAAAATTTGTCGAGATCCGAATGCAAAAGGCCGAAAAAAGGGCTGAGAAAATGAAAAAATGGAGCTGGATAGGAATTGTTGTTTTTGTATGGATGCCTTTTCCCATGACCGGGGCCATAATGGGTTTTCTCATTGCCCGTGCTGAAGGATATAAAACAATACCATCACTTACCATAACGATCCCCTCGATGTGGGTGGGTGTCGTGTGCTGGACCATATGGTTTGACGAGCTTTATAAAATCATTGAAAGGATCGGACATGGATTAACAACGTATGTGACCTTTTTTCTGGTCGCCCTTCCTTTCATCTCTTCCCTTACGGGGATGCTCATAAAAAAAACCAAATCTCTCATTAAAAAAAGTGAAACACAAACCACAAAATGAAAACCACAGGTCTTTAAATTTCTTTTAGATCCTACTCCAGGATGGTCTTCCTGGAGCCGAAAAATTTCTGGAACCATGTTTTCACATGGCCCGTATATTTCTTGGTCAGAATAAGAGATGCTTTGCTTCTCTTGGCGATCTCCACAGGAATATCTCCAAACATGGCGCGCTGCACCAATCCCTCTTCCGGAGCGCCCATAATCACGAGGTCATCACTCCGGGTCTCCTCAAGAATGGAATCCGACAGTCTGGATGCTTTCTTGATTTTGATCTTGTATTTATCAGGATTTATTCCGCAGTTCAGCTTCCTCAGTTCAGTTTCATAATACTTTTTTATTTCCTCAATATCATCTCTGTATGTGGCATGAAAAAGAACAATGGGGATCTGTTTGTCCTTGACCAATATTTCTGCCATCTGTAAGGAAAGAACAGCGTATTTTATCGTGCTCACCGGAATCAATATTCGCGATACTTGGGCTTCTCTAGCCGGAGGACGGCAAATAAGCACGATATCACATACGGTGTTCAGTATGATCTCATCCAAAATCGTGCCAAAAACTCTATTATGCGCCGCCTTCTCTCCCTCCCAACCGAGCACCATTAAATCAATTTTCCTCTCTTCACATGTCTCAATGATAGCTTTTGGTATATTATGGGTGACTTTGACAACCGAAGAGATGGGTATGTTTTTGCCCTCCGCAGCATCAATGGCTTTTTCAAGGATAGCTCTTGATTCATTCAGATATTTGCGTCCCATACTGGGAGGAAGCTGGGAAGGGACCCGGATGACATTCAGCACTGTCATGTCCGCATCGCGATTCTCCGCGATCTCAACAGCATACTTCTGCAGTTGCTTTACGGTTTGTTCATTCGCTACCGGAACTAAAATATGGTATTTAGATTCATTTCCCAGGAAAACCGAACGCTCCATATGGATGGCAGGAGCCGCTTTGGCTGTGAACTCTTTCTTCCTGGAATAAATATAATAGATAAAAACACCCAAAAGAATATATCCAACACAGACCCACACACCTAACGGCCTGTAGAAAAACAAAAATACAGCCAGTAAAAGATTCAGGAAAGTAGCAAGGATAGGAATGAACGGGGAAAAAGGCACCTTAAATCCCCTGTCCAGATCCGGACGATTCTTCCTCAGGTTAATAACAGCTATATTAACGAATATGAACAGCAGCAGGAACATCGCATCTGTAGCACTGGCAATATCTTCGATCGGGAGTACTACGGCCATAAACAATATGAAAGCCCCTGAAATAAATACGGCCATATGGGGAGTTCTCTTTTTTTTATGAATTTTCCCGAATACTCCGGGAAGGTTATGGTCTCTGCCCATGGCAAAGCTGACCCTTGAGGAAGAGTAAATCGTGGCATTCAGAGCAGACATAGTTGAAAACAGACCTCCTATGAGGAAAATAATCCTTCCGATTTTTCCCATCATAAAATGCTCTGCTGCCTCGATCATGGCCAGCTCGCCTCTTGTCCCGAGATACTGCCAGCTCGGCATACCTCCCTCCGGAGTCACAGCTCCCAGAGCAACAAAAGCGACCAGAAGATAGATAGGGACCACAATGATAAGAGAAAGAAAAATGGAACGCGGTATGTTCTTTTTAGGATTGACAACTTCTTCACCACACTGGGCAATGATCTCATATCCCTCAAAAGCAATAAAAGTCAGCCCCATGGCCATGATGATACCCATAGGCCCTTTTTGAAAAAACCCCCTAAAATGACTCTGCCATGGTTCTGCCAGATTCCCGGAGAAAATAGCATAGCATCCAAAGGCTATAAACATAGCAATCACAATGATTTTAACCATTGTCACGAATGTTTCAGCCTGGCCTGTTTCCTTAGCCCCCCGGTAATTAATATAAACGAAGACAATACCCACAAGAACAGCGACCAATTTTGTCCAAAACAAATGGGGCGGAGACTTTACGATAGAGGGGACCAGCCGTTCAAAATCCACTCCCCCCAAGCTCAATAAATCAACGGCAAAAGCTCCGAAGGCAACGGCATAAAGGCTGCATGCCACGGCATGGGCAAACCAGCTGATCCATCCGGATAAAAATCCGTTTGGCTGGGGCAGCGCTTCCTTAACCCAAAGATATCCGCCCCCTGCCTCGGGAAAACAGGATCCCAGCTCTGCATAGGACATGGCGGTAAATCCGGTTACAATTCCATTAAGGAGAAACACAAGAATCAAGGCTGGGCCTGCCACACCGGCAGCCAACCCGGTAAGAACGAATATGCCTGCCCCGATCATGGCTCCCACACCGATCATCGTGACATGCATCAATCCCATATCCCTTGCCAGTTCCGTACCGGGAGCTTTGCTTTTAAACTCTGTGCTGTTATTTTTCATCGCCAAACATTCCTGATTGCATTCTGATTCTGACTTTTCATAACAATATTCATTATAGAGGGAATTGTCAATTTATCTTTCCACTCCAGCTGTTCCATTGTATACAAAAATGTTGCATAATAAAGAGCAGTACCGCAATATGGAAACATTTCTTAGGAGAATGATCAATGGATATAACCACTTTGTTCGATATCAGCTATGGAGTTTATGTGATAAGCTCCAAAAAGGGAGAAAAATACAACGGCCAGATAGCAAATGTTGTGACTCAGATCACCGCAGAGCCCCCTAAAATTCTGGTATGCCTCAATAAAAAAAATCTCACACATAACTATATCACTGAAAGCAAAGTTTTCTCGGTCTCAATTTTAGAAAAGGACACACCTCTTAAGTTTATCGGGACTTTTGGTTTCAGGTCGGGCCGTGAATTCGATAAATTCAAGGAAGTCGGCTACAAAACAGGGAAAAAAGGCATCCCCTATCTGACCGAGAACACTCTTGGGTATCTTTTATGTGAAGTGACAGAGGCTTTAGACGTGGGCACTCACACTGCATTTGTGGGAAAGCTGATTGAAGCAGAAAAACTGAAACAGGGGGAACCCCTTACCTACTCCTATTATCATGAGGTCAAAAAAGGCAAGACAGACAAAAATGCGCCCACTTATGTTAAAGAAAAAAACACGGAAAAAAAGGAGAAAACAAAAATGAAATCTTACAGATGCACAGTGTGCGGATATATTTATGAACCGGAAAAGGGCGATCCTGACAGCGGAATCGAGCCGGGAACCGCTTTTAAAGATATCCCTGACGATTGGGTCTGCCCGGTGTGCGGGGCATCTAAGGACGAATTTGAGCCCGTATAGTCATCACCTATCACCACGCTAACGAATCCCGCTCCAGCACTGCCAGCCCGATCTGGGAAAACGAGGTTCTTCGGTAGCCGCTTCTCTTATTCATACCGGAGAGAGTCAGCAGGATTGGCACGTGCTGCTTTAAAAGCCAGAAAGCTGACGGTCAGTAAAGCTACGATAAAAGCGGCAAGACCTGACAAAATAAACAGCTCCGGCCCGATGTGTGTTCTGTAAGAGTACTTTTCAAGAATGTTTTTCATGATAAGATAAGCCACGGGCCAGGAGATAATATTGGACAGCAAAATCCATTTGGTGAAGTCTTTGGTCAGCATAAACACCACATTCTTCATGGAAGCGCCCACAATTTTTCGAACGCCGATCTCTTTGGTGCGCTGTTCGGCCATAAAAGCAGCCAGGCCAAAAAGCCCTATGCAGGATATAAGCACGGCAAGAAGAGTGAAGTACCCGGCAATTTTTCCTGTTTGCTCCTCTGCAGTGTAGATATACCGGGAGAGAATATCATTAAAGAAAAGCAAATCTCCTTTTGATCCGGGATTGTGTTTGGCCAGAATGGTCCGAATGTTCTCCAGAGTTCCGGATACGTTTTCCGGTCTTATCCGCATAAAAGCCAGGGAACTGGAATCAGGCCTCAGCATAAAGACAAATGGTTTTATTTCATGATAAAGGGGCTGGAAGTGGAAATTTTTCACCACGCCGATGATCTGACCTTGATTCTGAAAAACCGAAAGCCGCTTTCCGACCGGAGATTCCATTCCCATGAGTTTCACGGCTTCCTCATTTACGATGTATGCCTCTTTGAGGTCTGTAGGAAATTCTCTGGAAAAAGCCCGGCCTTCAATGATATCCATTTTTAAGGTTGAAAAATAATCGTATCCCACATAATCCCAATGCATATAGATCGTCTCATCCGCAGGCTTTCCATCCCAGTCCACTGCACGTACAGTGGATCCGATATGCCATGGGCCCTGAAGGCTTTTTGTCACGCTTTCGACCTGAGGATCGCTCAATAATTCGTTCCGCAGAGGTTCGAATCCCTCCTGGATTCTCTGGCTCATCGGGAGAACGATCAGATTTTCTCTGTCAAAACCCAGGTCTGTGCTCATCATATAGTTTAATTGTCTGAAGACCACAACTGTACTGATGATCATGATAATGGAAAGAGAAAACTGGGACACGACCAGAATTTTGCGTAAAGAACCTTTATTCCGTACTCCAGCAAGACCTTTCATGATACTTCTGGGTTGGATATTGGAGAGGTAAAGAGCCGGATACACTCCGGCAAGAAATCCTGTAATCAGGGCCATGCCTAAAAACCCAAGAGCCACTTCGGGTTTGAGCAGAAGATGAAGCGAAAATTGTTTTCCCGCAAACTGGTTAAAAGAGGGGAGAAAGACGGCCAGAAGTAAGACGGCAATGATCAGTGTGATGAGAGAGATCATCAGGGATTCGCCCATGAACTGCTGGATAAGTTCTCTCTTCCTGGCCCCTACTACTTTGCGGACTCCCACTTCCTTGGCCCGGGTGGCTGCTTTAGCTGTGCTCAGATTCACAAAGTTGATGATGGCAATAAAGAGAACAAAGAGGGCAATGGCGGAAAAAATCAACAGGGACTGGATCAAACCGCCTCCCTGGGGAGAATAGAGGTGCATTTTTTTCAGGGGATGCAAATAAAAAGAGACCTCTGCAGTTTCCCACTGAGCGTGTTTGTCCACAATGGATGTGATTTTTTGTTCCAGTTGAGAAGGATCACTGTTTTTTTGCAGCAGGACGTAAGTTGCAAGAGGATTTCCTCCCCAGTGTTCAGGCTCTTTAAAATCCGGAGCATACTTGAGAACATAAGGAGCGACACAGTTAAACTGGAGTGAAGACTGCGATGGAACATCTTCGATGACACCTGTGACCTGGATATCCACTTCGTTGTTCAAAGTGAGTGTTTTTCCAATAGGCTCATCATTTCCGAAATATTTTCTGGCCATTTTTTCCGTTAGAATAACGGAATAATTGTTTTGCAGGGCCAGCTCAGGATCGCCTTTGATAAAAGAGAAGGAAAAGATATCAAAAAAGGCGGGATCAGCCAGGCCGACGGTATCATTGGTGAATTGCTTATCTTTATATCTCAAGGAAATGCCGTTTGCGGTTTCATACCGGACCGCCTCCCTGACCTCAGGGCATTCTTGTTTCAAAATCTTCGCCAAAGGATAGTAAGAGCCCATGAAAACCTGAGTGCTTCCATTTGAATACAGGGTTTCGGAATAGACCTGGGCAATGTCGTCTCTTTGTGTATGAAACCTGTCAAACCCTATTTCATTCTGAACCCAGAGAAAAATGAGCAGACAGACAAAAAGGCCCAAAGACATTCCTGCAATATTAATGATGGAGTGAAGTGTGTGTTTGCGGATATTTCTTATTGAAACGACAAAGTAATTTTTAAACATCATATACCTCCAGTAAAGTGCTGAATATAAAAATCCAGGCAGGGATTTTAAAATTTCTCCCCAGAACCATATCCCCGCTTTGAACCG
Organism: uncultured Eubacteriales bacterium; assembly: GCA_964611275.1. Taxonomy (GTDB): domain Bacteria; phylum Acidobacteriota; class Aminicenantia; order Aminicenantales; family Aminicenantaceae; genus WJMT01. The sequence continues at coordinate 49,840 of CAZSZS010000040.1, read as the reverse complement.
GCCCCCTGTTTTCACTCTGTACTCGTACAGTTCCTTGAAATTTTCACTCAAATATACAGAGTCCTCTTTTGGAAGAATTCGCTTAAGGAATCCAAAGGCCAATCCAGGTATACGGGGTTTTGCTTTTTTCATGATTAATTCTTGTCGCCAAAAGCAGGCACCTTAAAGCCTTCCCACATCAACTCATTCTGTCTTTTAAGAGATTCCAGGGCTTCCAATCCGTCTTTGGTCAGGCAGTAATATTTGATAGGTTTGCCTCCGGAGGAGGATTCGGGCTTTTCCACATACGTCTTCAAATAACCACAGCTATGGAGACGGTTCAGAGGGGCATAGATGGTGCCCACAGAATAGTATTTTCCCGTAAATTTCTTTATCATTTCCCGAATAGGGATCAGATAGGCTTTATCTTTGAGATGGTAAATTGCCAGGAGGATCTGCTCTTCTTTTTTGGTAAAGGTTTTCATGCTTGGCTCCTTATTATTGACTCTTTTGAAAATTTCATTTTTTTCATGCCCAATGAGCACTTCGAAAATTTCGAACTTCTGTATATAAGACGTAAAACCCGACAAAAAGGTTGACTGGAATATAAAAAAAATAAGAAAATATGAGGTTGACAAAGGGGGATAAAAGCCTTATATTATACATATCCTACAATTTCTATAGGATTTATAACTCATAGGAGGGTGAAGCGATGTCATCAAAAAATAAACCCCAAAAAACCCTTGATTGTATCGGACTTTTTTGTCCTGAACCTTTGTTCCAGACAAGAGAAAGCATAGACAGCATCGAAAAAGGAGAAATCCTGGAAGTTCTGGCAGATGACCCGGCTGCTGAGGAAGATATAAAGAGGTTTGCAAAAAGAACAGGCCATGAGATCATCTCATTCGAAAAAAGAGATGAATCCATGCGGTTCTTGATAAAAAAAATAAAATAGGAGGCAAGAATGAAAAAAGATTCAATCCTTTATGTTCAAACAAGTGATCACCCGGAAAGGCAGTACTCCCCACTTGTCCTAGCCCAGACCGCAAAGGCCATGGATATTGATGCTAAGATTTATTATCTGGGCCAGGGACTGAGAGTTTTAAAGCCTGGAGCTGCTGAGAAAATTAAAGCCGGTTCCTTTCCTGCTTTATCAGAAGTCATTAAAAATACGCTTGATATGGGCATAGAAATATACGTTTGCGAAGCCTCCAAACAAATGCTGGGCATGGAAAAGGCCAACCTTATCCCGGGTTTGAAGATCGTGGGAGCCGGCACATTGAATGACCTGGCTCTTGAATCTGACACAACCATGTGGTTTTAAAAAAAGGAGAAACAAATGAATGTCTACCTTGACTACCAATCCTCAAAACCTGTAGACCCAAGGGTCGTTAAAGCCATGGATCCCTATTTCAATGAAACATTCGGAAATCCATCGTCGCTGCATTCCATAGGAGACCAAGCCACAGAAGCTCTTGATAAAAGCCGTTCCACAATCGCAGGCTTCATTCAAGCCGAACCTGACGAAATCATATTCACATCAGGTGCCACCGAGTCCAATAACCTGGCGCTTATTGGCTATGCGCTCAAAAACAAAGGTAAGGGAAAGCACATCATCCTCTCAGAAACAGAGCATATATCCATACACAACACAGCTAAGTTTCTCATGAAATCCGGATTTAAAGTGTCAAAGGTCCCTGTAGACCACTACGGAAGAGTGCATCCGGATAAAATAATTGAGCGGCTCACAGATGACTCCCTTCTTGTTTCCATAGGCTATGCCAGCAATGAAGTCGGTACGATCCAGCCCATAAAGGAAATAGGCCGCTTGTGCAGAGAAAGAGACATCGCTTTTCATACCGATGCTGTGGCAGCCGAAGGGCTCCTTGCCCTAGATGTCCAAAAAGATTTCATAGACCTGATGACCCTATCATCGAATGATATTTACGGACCCAAAGGATTGGGAGTTCTCTATGTAAGAAAAGGAATCAAGTTGATGCCGCAGATCATTGGCGGAGGACAGGAAAACGGAATCCGCTCCGGCACGGAAAACCTGCCGGCCATCGCAGGAATGGCCCGTGCGTCAGAGATCGTGATGCAGGAAAGAAAAGAGGAAGCCCATAAATTACAGTCTTTCAGAGACAGGCTGATCAAAGAGATCTTAGAAAGTATTCCAAGGTCCTATCTTAACGGGCACCCTGAAAACAGGCTGCCCAACAACGCTCATTTTCGTTTCGACGGGATCGAAGGCGAATCACTGCTTCTGTCACTGAATGACAAGGGGATAGCTGTTTCAACAGGTTCAGCCTGCTCCTCAAAAACACTGGAGCCCTCTCATACACTGATCGCCATGGGTTTGCTTCACGAAGAAGCACACGGCTCATTGGAACTCACCACAGGCAGGTTTACAAAGGAAAGCGATATTGATTCTGTCATAAAGGCTCTGCCTGAAGTCGTTGACAGATTAAGAAAGCTTTCCCCGATCTATTAACCAGGAAAAAAAGAGAGGAGGATAAAAATGAAATCAACATCATATTCTAAAAAAGTTTTGGACCATTTCCGCAATCCCAGGAACGTGGGCACTTTAACAGGGAAAGATATAGCCAAAGGCACGGTCGGAAATCCTGTGTGCGGGGACCTTATGGAATTCACATTGAAAGTCAAAAACAACCGGATCCAAGATATTAAATTCAAAACATTCGGCTGCGGTTCAGCTGTGGCCACCGCCTCTATGGTGACAGAATTAGCTAAAGGGAAGACTCTGGATGAAGCCCTTAAAATAACCCGACAGGATGTGGCGGATGAACTGGACGGGCTTCCTCCGGTAAAAATGCACTGTTCAAATCTGGCTGCCGATGCCCTTAAAACAGCCATAAAAAATTACAAAGAAAAACAAAAAGAAAAAAAGGAAAATGAAAAAGAGGTCAAAAGCCCTTCCATGAAGAAAATCCCGGGAGAAAAAGACTTCTCAGGAAAGGGAGTTTATCATAAAATCAAAGACCCTTCTTTATTAAAGGAAAAAAGGATTCTTATCCAGGATAAAGGAAAAGAATCCGGAGAGCTGGCCCGAGCCTTAGCCAAGTATTCTCCTAGAGTTGTCTTTTTAACTCAGAAAAAATCCAAAAATGTTGCAGACGATCTCAAGGCTGAGCTCAAACAAGCAAATGTTAAAATTCTCTCTGAATCCGAACTTGTCGGGATAATGGGCCTTAATGAAGTTGAAAAGGTAAAAATCCACGACCTTGACGAAGACAATACCTATGAACTGTTTGTGGATGCGGTTGTGATCTAAGCCCGGCTTCTAAGATAAGATATCATTTCAGGCACAACCAGAGGAACCACATCGGGCAGCATATGCGGCATCAGATTATCCATGACTCCGGGCATCATATCCGGCATTTGCTCTGCCATATAATCAGGCATGGGAATCCTTTCTTCTATCTTCTCCAGCATCTTGGGCATGACTTTTGGCATCATGCCAGGCAGAAGTTTTGGGAACAGCACAGGAAATACCGGTTTCATCAGACCCAATAAAAAACCACCGAATACTCCCATCTTCCCTATAGCCCGCATCATCTTCCCCATTCCCAGGGGCATGGCATCCAAGAGCTCGGGCCACATGGAAGCCATAAGGCTGGCAAATCCCTCAGGTGTCATAAGCTCGATCATGGCTTCAAAAACAGCCCACTGCTTGGCCACTTCGGGGCTCGGATCTTTAAACTCCTTTCCCAAAGCTTTACAGGCAAAGGTGGCTAAGTCTTTGACTTCCAGCCCCAGTTTCTTTTTTTCCTCTGTGACCCTTAGTTGGAACTCACAGCAGGGGCAAAGAGCAAGAACAGTCTCTGCATTGATCTCCTTTGCTTCCTCCATCCTTGACTTTCCTATGTCAGCCGCTATAGGAGGGTCTTTTAGTAAAGTCAATACGCTTCCGCAGCAGTGTCCTTCTTCCCTGTTGTGAGCCATCTCCTCAAACTCAACTCCCGGAACGGCCTTAATAATATCCCTGGGTTCTTCGTAGACTCCTGAGACACGTCCGATATGACAGGAGTCATGCCAGGTCACCTTGCCTTTCAGCGCATGGGTGAATTTAAACTCTCCTTTTTTCAGCTTTTCTGAAATCACTTCGCTGTAGTGTTTGGCTTTTATGTTGTAATCCATATTGAGTTTATCCGCCCATTGCGGGTAATAGTGACGCCACATCATGTCACAAGCCGGACAGGACGAGATCACTGTATCCGCTCCGGCTTCCTTGACAGCTTCTATGTTTCTGCGCATGATCTCTTTGAACACATCCCATTTCCCCGCCACCAGCATGGGAGTGCCGCAGCAGTTTTCCTTAGTCCCGAGATAGGAAAAATCTACCCCAGCCGCATCCAGCAGGGTCACAGAAGCCGCTCCGATATCGTGTTCGACATAAGAAGCCGTGCATCCGGCAAAATAGATATTTTTGCTCTTTTTCCCAGGCCCGTGTTTTTCTTTCAATTCTTTTGGAAACCAGGCTGTGCGGTCTTTTCGATACCCTGCCCATATGTTTCCTTGAGATCTGGAAGCAGCAGCCATCATCTCAAAAGGAGGAAAGGTCATCTTTTTGTCTTCATGGATCAATTTTCCCCTTAATTTCATCCAGGATGACTCTATGGGAAGCGATGCGGAACAGCGAATGTCACAGAACTCACAAGTCGTGCAGGCGATCATGGTATCGACCATAAATTGGTTCCATTCGACCTTTCCTTCCATGTATTCGCGAAGCCAGTACCATTTCCCGCGTGGCGACTGGCTCTCCCATCCCCTGCCAAAAAACTGGTCGCACTCATCCAGACAGTAACCGCACTGGGAACAGCCATAGGCATATCTGGCCACATCGGCCGGAATCCCTCTCACCGGTTTTTCAAAGTACTCTCCTACTCGGGTGACCACCGTATTGCCGAATGGTCTCACAAAAGGCTCAAAAAGTTTGGCAAAGCTCAACGCTCTGCTTACCGCATTCTTTTTCACGACCTTATCCGGATTTAAAATTTTATGCGGATCGACTGTTTTCTTATATTTTTCGATCTCTGTGCTTCTCTTCTTCCCAAGAACCTTGCCTTTCTCTCCGGAAAAATACAATCCGGTCGAATAAGGCCGCCCCCCGTATTTTTTAGCGATCTTCATGATAGTCAGCACTAGCCCGAAAACAAAATTATAGGAAAATTTCCGCTGGTCACTGGGGATAAAACCCAGGATGACAGCCTCGGCTTTTCCGTCTCTTCCTTTTTTTATAATGACGCCTTCCTTGACCACCGGCTGGTTCACTTTATTCTCGATCTCCTCCATGACATCACCTAATTTATCCAAAGGAACCACTACCTCCGCCGGAACAAGAGAGGGACCAAGCCTCTTGACGATCATCAATTTGAATCGATTTTTCCATTCATGGTCGGCGATCCTCTGGCTGAGCATCTCTCCTTCGCACTTCTTGATGATTCCGGCCAGTTTTCCCATGATCTCATCACGATCCTTTTCCCTGAAGGCAAGGGTCGTGATATAAGCGGCCGGAAGTATCACCCTCTCTTCTACAGGGTGACCATGCTTTTCGAGCAGAGGAGATCGATTTTTCATTTCGGCCATGCGTGGATTTATAAAAACCACAGACCAGACCGGAAGTTTCCGGTCTATGATTTCCTGAAAAATCCGGGAAAGGGAATGAGCATCGGGACAGGCAAAAGCAGTTACATGGTTTTTTTCCAGTTTCTGCACATGAACTGTCAGCCGGCTTATAATTCCTGTGGTCCCCTCTGCATCAGCCACAAGCTCCATCTCCTTTCCAGAGAGATCTCTTATCTTCCCATCAGGAAGGACGATCCTCGCGCTTTTGACATTGTCTGAAAACCATCCGTACTCAAAAGAGCCTATGCCCGCTCCGCCCTGGGCGAGCCATCCCCCGGCGGACGAAGAAGGGTAGCTGGTAGGGTAAAGACGTACGGTGAGGCCTTTTTTAGCCAGCTCTCTATCCAGCTGTTCCCAGGTTATTCCGGGTTCCACTACTGCCAGCATTTGTTTTTCATCCACTGACACGACCCTCTTCATCCGGTAAAAATCGATGACGATCCCTTTTTTTGTCGGGATGATCCCTCCGTATCCGGATGACCCTTTTCCTCTTGGGACCAGCGGTATTCTCTTCTCTGCAGCCCATCTGATAAGTTCGGATAATTCCTGTTCATTTTCCGGTTGGACCACGGCATCAGGGACCGTATTCCCGATAAGGGGCTTCACCAGTTTAGGCATGGCCGCAATATCATGGCTGTAAAGAAGTCTTTCATACGGGTTGAAGTTGACTCTCTGAATGAATTTCTCCTCAAGCCATGCTTTCATGTTTTTATTCAATGTTCCCATTCCTATCCTCCTCAGTCAGGGATGTTGTTATTTTAATATATTTATCCTATTTAATCAATAGATTTTATAGTCATTTGTCGCCGATCAAGAAAAAAATTCAAGAGATTTCTCTTTCCTCCCGGCAGGAGATATGAATGAAGATTCGGTATTTTTTTTAAAATAAAAAAAATGAACCTTCTTCCCTTCCTTTACGTTTATTTAAATGAGAACAAGTTTAAACAAGAACAAATCATGTACATCAATCAAAAGAGGAGATCTTTCATGTCACAAAAACTTTTAGGGCTGCTGCTCAGTATCCTCATTATAATGAGTCCGGCACTTTTAGCCAAAAACAAAAACCAAGAAGAAAAAGCATTTGAGATACTCAAAACAGATTCTAAAATAAATATAAACGGCATTCTGGATGAAAAAGCATGGTCAAATGCTCTGACATTCCATCTGGATGTAGAGGTCATGCCTGCGGAAAATGTACCAGCCCCGGTTGATACAGAATGCTATTTGCTCTATGACTCCCAAAACCTGTATGTTGCATGCCGCGCATTTGATCCTGAGCCTGAAAAAATAAGGGCTTTTCTTTCCGACCGGGATGAGGCCTGGCGGGATGACAGCATCGGAATTATCATCGATACCTTTAATGATGAAAACAGAGCCTTTGCTTTCTTTGTAAATCCTTTAGGTATTCAGGGAGACGAGATCATGAGCAACGGCGGCTCATATGAAGATGATTCCTGGGATGCAATCTGGGATTCTGCGGGACGGATCACTGATTTCGGTTATGTGATCGAAATCGCCATCCCTTTTAGAGCTCTGCAGTTTCAGCCTTCTGATGAAGACCAGATATGGGGTTTTGCTCCTGTGCGGAATTATCCCAGAAGCCGGCGCCATCAGATCAGCTCATTTTCTTTGGACAGGAACGAACAGTGCATCCTCTGCCAGCTTCCCAAGATCAAAGGATTTTCAGGAGCAGAGCCGGGGCGCAATATCGAACTTGACCCCACTATTGTGGGGCTTTATTCGGATGAGAGAGAAGATTTTCCTGACGGGCCCATGAAAAAGGAGGAATCCTCTGGCGATATCGGCATCTCAGGACGATGGGGAATGACCAATAACATGACCTTGAGCGCGGCTCTGAATCCGGATTTTTCTCAAGTCGAAGCTGATGTGGCGCAGCTTGACATCAACAAACAATTTGCTCTCTATTATCCGGAAAAGCGGCCTTTTTTCCTGGAAGGCCAGGACTTTTTTGAAACCCCCATCCAGGCTTTATACACGCGCTCCGTTGCAGATCCTTCCTTGGGAGTGAAGATTTCGGGGAAAGAAGGGAAAAACACCATCGGATTTTTCTCAGCCCAGGACCAGCTGACCAATCTGATTTTTCCGGGGTCTCAGGGTTCAAATTCCGGTTTCCTAGGCCAGCGTTCTTTTTCCAATGTCCTGCGCTACCGGAGAGACATTGGAGGAGGCTCCACCCTTGGTATTCTCATGACCGACCGGGAAGGCGATAAATATCACAACCGGCTGGCCGGACTGGACGGCCTTCTGCATCTGAGTAAATCCGATGTTGTGACCTTTCAGTTTCTGGGTTCTCAAACCGCTTATCCGGACTCCCAGGCTGAAGATTATGACCAGGATACCGGCGAGCTCTATGGATACGCAGCCAATATAGAGATCTCCAGGCAGAAAAAAAATTATGTGCTTTTTGGCTCCTATGAAGATTTCAGCCCTGATTTCCGAGCTGATATGGGATTCGAGCCTCAAGTCGACTACCGTAATTTCGAGCTGGGGGGAGGATACATATACGTAGGGACTGAAAACAGTTTTTTCTCTCAGATCACTGCCATTGCCAACTATGACCAGTCTAATGACCACCGGGGAGATCTTCTGGAAAAAGAGCTGGAAACCAATCTCTCGCTGAACGGTCCCATGCAGTCGACCTTCACGACCGTGGTGGGAGTTCGGGAAAAAATCTATAAACAAGAATCTTTTTCCCAATTTTTCAATCACATCATGTTTTCAATCCGTCCTGCCGGAAGCCTCTACTTTGATGTTTTATTAAGCTACGGGGACGAGATCGATTACACACATGTAAGGGCAGGGAAATACTTCCAGATAAGCCCTGAAGTGATCTGGAACTTAGGAACCCATTTCAATATCAACCTAAGTTACTTATACAGATGGCTGAAAATAGACGGAGAAAGGCTTTTCCTGGCTCAACTGCCGCAGATGAGCCTTATCTACCATCTCAACAACAGGGCTTTTTTCCGCGCGATCCTTCAGTATCAGGACATTGACAGGAATCTCGCTCTCTACGAGGATGAAGTGGACTCTAAGACGCAAACCCTCTTCTCACAGCTTCTCTTTTCCTATAAACTCAATCCCCGCACTGTGCTTTTTCTCGGATACAGCGATAACTACCTGGGATTCTATGATATCAATTTGACACAGACGGACCGGACGTTTTTTCTCAAAATAGGCTATGCATGGACTCTTTAAGGGTGTGACTTGAGCTCCCTACCTTCATCAGGCAAGCTGGTTCTTCAGCCCGCTGATTTTTCCCCGCGAGTAAAATCAGCTTATTCCTCGGCTCACTCCCCTCTGCGAGGAACCATGCCCGCACGCCTCCGGATGACTTCAGAACCACCCAGCCTTCCTGAAAGTTAAGATAGTGCGTAACACTATATATTTAAAAGCAAAGTCATTGAGGTAGGGTGGTTTTTATTTGATCCCAGTTTTTCACTCTATAGCGAATGATCCTCACCGTGCCTGCTTCCTCATCTGTTTTTATCCTGTATAAGAATCCATCCTTTATCAAAGAAGGATTGAAATCGACTTCCGTTTTATAGAGATAATACCCGTCCGCACTGAATATATCGAACTCACTGGTCTCCCTTTCGTCAAGCACGGATCTGACTCTCCTCACATAGATCCTTCCCAGCTCATCCACAGCTAAACCTGAAAAGAACGGGCGGTTTGCGGGAAACTGACAGGCCTCCTCTATCACACCATCCGGCCATTCCTGTCCCCTGTCAGACATAGAGTCCTTCGTATCTTGAATGATCTTGTCTTTTTCCCTTCTGCTTATGGCCTGATACGGTTCATTCTTTTTGATAATACAATCAAGCTCTCCCATTGAGTTGAGATGAGAAAGACTATACTCATCAGAATACGCATAGATCAAACCTCTGTATTGAAAAGGAACCAGATGCATAGAATGGTTGTAGCTGTGGGATAAAATAAACGCAGCGGTTTGCCCCCCGCTTTTTCGGGTGACTATTTTCATGCCTCCGAACCGGTTGATTTCCTCAATTTCCTTGCCTTCCATATTGAGTTTAAGGACTTTCCTTTCACTCTCTCCCCCTGTAAATGAATACGCAAGGCAATAAATAAAGTCATCCGGAGAGATCCAAAAATCAGAGATTTGAGAGGTCAGAGGGATGCTCTTTACAAATTCCCCGTGTTCATCAAATAGCTGGATTTTCATACCGCTTGATACATACAGATTATTTTCTTCGTCAATATAAAAGCTCTGCATGCGGTCAAATTCACCGGGACCCTGGCCTTTTTTCCCTATGGTCTGCAGGTATTCTCCGGAACTGTCGAATTTTTGGACCCGGAAGTTGCCCGTGTCCATCACATAGATATTTCCCTCAGAGTCAACATCCATCCCATAAGCCCTGTAGAACAAGTAATTATCATCCTCTTCATTCCCTACGCTCAGGTCTTGTTCCAGAACAAGCTCAAGATTTCCGTAAAAAGGCTGTTCCGGGTTGTTCACGACCCTGACTCCGTTTTCCTGTTCGACCGTGCCGCTCCATTCTGATTCCGCCTTTTTCTCTCCGGTACAGCCAAACACAAGGCACATCATGAAGAGGCATGCGATCATCCCTCTGATCTTAACTTTCATGGCATCTCCTTTAGATTTCTTTGCTTATAATATATAAACTGTCGATTCTTCCTTTGGTTGCAGATCATTTTATTTAAATATGCCTATTCCCTGCATTTTGTTTATTTGATTTATCGCAAACGATTGGAAGAGAGCCCGGGCAAGGCCTGAAGTTCAGACGGGACTGCTTGAATGTCTTAAATGTAAAAAAAAACACACAGAAAACCGGTGACATAAAAAGCATTCAAACCAAAAACGGCTCTTATGCCACCGGTTCTAAAAATCTAGCTCAACAGAAGAATCAGAAGGAGAATTTAAATCCAGCTGCCAGCTTCGCATAAGAAGGATTGAACTCAAACGGTTCGATCAAGTCATCCATATACTCATTAACAGAATCAGCATAAGAACTCGAAAGTTGAACTGTACCTTCGTAAAAACCGTAAAGATTGCGCGTTCCGCTTGAGTCTGCCCACCAGTACATTTCATATTTCTTTAATATGAAATATCTTGCTTCAATGGTAAAGGCGATATTCGGTGTGAAGTTAATATCTGCTCCGGCTCCCACATTGAATCCGATCCCGCTGAGATCCTCTTCTACATCCTCATTCACATCGAAATAACAAAAATATGAAGCATAACTTATTCCATATCCAGCCAGGGTATTGGCTTCCAGACTTCCGGTGTAATAAGATCCTCCGGCAGCAAACCAGGGGTTGAACATCCCCCCTTGATACTTGTAAAGGAAATTCAGGCTCAGTACCATCAATTTTGCCGTCCCTGTCACATCCCAATCAGAGGAAAAATCGAAATTTCCTGCTATAATGTCATATCCGGTTCCTAAATAGGAGCTTGTCCCTGTGATATCTGAGTTGAAATTATAATCCAGAGCGAATTGAACTCCGATCCCCATCCTGGTGATTAAGCTGATATTACCACCAAAGCACAGGGGTGTGCTCAGTTCAGGAGCGATCTCACCGGATTCATCCACATAAAACCAAGTTGTGCTCCATTCGGGTTCTATATACGTGCTTTCCGTAATACTGTATCCAAGCGTAGTGCCGAAATTAATGCCCACATCAATTGTAAACGGTTTGCTCGGTCTTTGGATCTGAGCGGAAAGGGAAGCTGTGAAACAGAAAACCAAAAAAGCAACCCCTAACAGCTTTAAAAATTTTTTCATGCGTATTCTCCCTTAAATGGATTTTCAAGCCGATTCTAGTATCGAAACTGAATTTAGTCAAGAAAATTCTTCTTAAATACCCCTTAAAAGTGAAAAATATTCTTTTTTGGTATTAAAATCTAAAATGAGAATTTGACTCCAACGGCGAGTTCCGCAAAAGAAGGATTGAACTCAAACGGCGTGATTATCTCATTAATACCTTCCTCAAAAGCAGACGTATTGGCAAACGTATAAGTAACATCATAGACATAAGATGTGAATTGTCCGCTGGCGTCTGATAACCAGTGCAGTTCATACTTCTTGAGAATAAAATATCTTCCTTCAATGGTAAAGGCGATATTTTGGGTAAATTGAATGTCTGCTCCAATCCCCACGTTGAATCCGATCCCGCTGAGATCTTCATTAATTTCCACCGGCAAGGAAAGGTAATCGAAATCCCACCATGGATCTTCAAGTCCCCATCCGACTTCCGAACTGGCCTCTATGCTTCCCGTGTAATAAGATCCTCCGGCAGCAAACCAGGGATTGAACATCCCCCTTTGATATTTGTAAATGACATCCAGACTCAGAACCATCATTTTTACAATCCCTGTCACATCCCATGAATTAGATTCGCTGATATCTTCCCAATACCAGTAGTCAAATCCAGAGGCATAATAGTTGCTGGAGCCGGTTATATCCGACTTGGAGTTGTAATCCAAAGCAAACTGAACTCCGATGCCCTTCCTGGTGATCAAACTGATATTGGCACCAAAGAGCAAGGGCATGCTCAGTTCAGGAAGGATATTTCCGTCTTCTGAATCAATATCAAACCACCTAGCAATCCAGGAACCATAGAAGTAAGAACTTCCATAATAATCGTAATTCATCGTAGAACCAAAAGTTAGGCCCACTTCAATGTTAAACGGCTTGCTCGGTCTTTTAATCTGAGCAGAAATGGAAGCAGCAAAACAGAAAATCAGAAAAGTAATGCCCATTACTTTAACAACCTTTTTCATACTTGTTCTCCCTATATCAGACTTTTCGAGCCGATCCTAATCTTGATAACTCATTTAGTCAAGAAAACCCTATTTTCTTTCTCCCTATGGTGACAGAAATCCTTATTGATTTTTATCAGGTTCGCGTATAGTGAGAACCGGACACGAGGAAAAACGGACCACCTTTTCAGCCACTGAGCCAAAGACCAGATGGCGCCATCCTGTCTCTCCGTGCGTTGAAATGACGATCAGGTCCGCTTTTCCCTTTTTAGCGACACTGACAATCTCATCCGGGGCTCTGCCCATTACCACTTTGGTGTGAGTCTTTATTTTTTTTCTTATCTTATCCTTGACAATCTCTTTCAGGGATTCCTTTGAGGTGTCCATGAGCTGCTTATGAAAAACGCCTACATCGAAACCACTCGGCCCGCTTGTGGAAGTCAACATGGGAATCGGGGTCACGACATGGACTATGGTAAGCTCTGCTGAGAAGTGTTCGGCTAGTTCCTGAGCGGTTTTCAAAGCCTCATAAGAAGGCTCGCTAAAATCTGTCGGCCAGAGGATTTTCTTTATTGGAAGCATTTTATCTCCTTTTCATCAGTTTATTATAATTGATTTCTCCTTTATATTTCATTTTATTTTACGGGAATCCTTTTAAATTCATCCTCCCAGTTCCCCAACCAAATCTTCCCAGCTTCTTGTGTTCAGAACATCCGCCGGCTCCAGCCAGCCTCTTCTTGCCTGTCCTACACCAAAGCGCATAAAATCCAGGTCACTTTGCGTGTGCGCATCCGTTGACACTGCCACTTTAACACCCTCTTCCTTAGCCAGTTTACAGTAAATATCATTCAAATCCAATCGGTCCGGATGGGCATTGAGTTCCAGAGAACAGTTTCTCTCTTTTGCGGATCTAATGATCTTTTCCATGTGGACTTCATACGGAGGGCGTTCATTGATCAGCCTCCCGCTTGGATGACAGATAATATCCACATAGGGATTATCCATGGCTTTTAAAATCCTGTCTGTCTGTTTTTCCAGGGAAAGATTGAATCTATAGTGAACAGAACACAGCACCAGATCCAGATCCTTGAGGATCTCATCCGGCAGGTCCAGGGATCCGTCTTCCAGAATATCCATTTCGATCGACTTAAGAATGCGTATGCCCTTTAATTCCTGATTGAGTCTGTCGACCTCCTGCATCTGTTCTGCGAGTCTCCTCTCATCCAAGCCATTGGCCACCGTAAGATGCTTGGAATGGTCGGATACGGCGATATACTCATACCCTTTGTTTCGAGCGGCTTCAGCCATTTCTTTTATGGTGGATCTCCCATCGGAATAACGGGTATGCATATGCAGATCCCCCCGGATATCATCAAGCTCCACCAGCCTGGGCAGATTCCCCTTCTGCCCTGCTTCTATCTCCCCCCTGTCTTCTCTGAGCTCAGGCTCAATAAAGGGAAGCCCCACTGCCTTATAGATCTCGCTTTCTGTTTTTCCGGCTATCCGTTTATCCCCCTTTAACACCCCGTACTCATTGATCTTTAAATTCTTTCCGACCCCGATTTTTCGGACAGCTATGTTGTGGTCTTTGGAGCCGGTAAAATAGAGAAGAGCCGCTCCATCGCTTTCCGGCTGTATGACCCTGAGGTCTACCTGTAATCCGGTTCGAAGCATTACCGAGGATTTTGTCTTGCCCTTGGAAATGATCTTCGCCACATCTTCATACGCAACAAAATGATCCAAGAGGTCATTCTCTTTCCCACAAACAGCCAGAATATCCAGATCTCCCACAGTCTCCCTTCTTCTTCGATAGCTCCCAGCGATCCGGATTTTTTCCGCATCTTTGTGTTCTTTCAGGTACTCCCTATAATTTTCAGCGATCTGTTCAGCACGGAACAGCTTGATTCTTTCTTTCCCTCCGTGTTTCTTTATCTCTTCTTCGATACGCTGGATCTCTCCAAGGATATTCTGCTCGGTTTTATCCCCGAATCCTTCGAGTTCGCGCAGTTTGTGGTCCTGTGCTGCCCTTTTAAGCCCCTTGATAGATGTGATCCCCAAATCATGAAACAGTACTTTGATTTTTTTAGGGCCCAGGCCCTGGATATTCATCAGCTTGCTCAAGTCGTCAGGAAGTTCTTTTTTGAGGTCATTCAGTTTGGAAAGCTCACCCGTCTCTACGATCTCTTTTATCTTTGCGGCAAGGTCTTTGCCGATTCCGGGCAGACGGGTCAGGTCTTCCCCCTCCCGGACCATATCACTTATATTCCTGGACTGACTGGATAGGGTACGCGCGGCATTCCTATAGGCTCTGATTCTGAATGGATTGGCCCCTTTGATCTCCAATAAGTCAGCCAATTGGCTGAAAATATCGGTTACTTCATTATTGTGTATGGGCATGCGTAACTATAAAATTATCAATAAAATAAAAAAAGAGTCAATGCGGCAGAAAAAAAATGGTGGAGCTGATGGGATTTGAACCCACGACCTCTTGACTGCCAGTCAAGCGTTCTCCCAACTGAACTACAGCCCCACGCTAGGTTAATCAATAATAATAAAATGGGCCTCATCAGTCAAGCACTGTTCAAAAACAAATAGAAACAGCTTCTTCATTCAAGTTAATACGAAAAATTTTACTTAAACATGTCCGCTGTGTTCTTAATAAATGAGGTATCGGCGTTTTTTATAAATAATCTGGGTTAACAATTTTTATAAAAAATGCTAAAATAACTCGTTACAGGATGAACAATGGAAAGAATGGATAAGAAGAGAAAAAAACCAAAAGCATATAAGAATCTAGCCTTCTGGCTTATAACCGGTATCATCATCATCGTTCTTTGGAGTCTTCTGCAGACCCCCAAAGCCGCAAAGAATGACATCTCCTTCACTCAATTTCTCAATGATGTTGAAAACGAAAGAGTCGGAGAAGTGACCATCACGGGCAGTCAGATCACAGGAAAATACCTGGACCAGACAGAGTTTAAAACAGTGAATCCCCCTCAATTTGACGGCCTTGTTCCCATTCTCCGGGAAAATAATGTCAATATCAATGTGAAAGACAATACAAAAAATCCATGGTATTCCTATCTTTTCACGTGGTTTCCGATAATCCTGATTGTGCTCTTCTGGGTGTTTTTCATGAGGCAAATGCAGTCCGGAGGAAACAAAGCTCTCTCGTTTGGAAAAAGCAAAGCCAAACTTTTTACTGGTCCAAGGAAAAAAGTCACATTCAAAGACGTGGCCGGAGTCAAGGAAGCCAAGGAAGAACTCAGAGAGATCATAGAGTTTCTTAAAGATCCTAAAAAATTCCAAAAATTAGGCGGCCGTATTCCCAAAGGTGTCATTCTGGTCGGTTCGCCGGGAACAGGGAAGACTCTCCTGGCAAGAGCTGTTGCAGGAGAAGCAAATGTCTCCTTCTTCTCTATAAGCGGTTCTGACTTTGTCGAGATGTTCGTCGGGGTCGGAGCATCCAGAGTACGCGACCTTTTCGAACAGGGTAAAAAACAGGCCCCGTGCCTCATTTTTATCGATGAGCTCGATGCTGTAGGACGTCACAGAGGAGCCGGGCTTGGAGGGGGTCATGATGAAAGGGAGCAGACCCTCAACCAACTGCTCGTTGAAATGGATGGGTTTAATGCAAACGAGGGCATCATCCTGATCGCGGCAACGAACCGTCCGGATATCCTGGACAGTGCTCTGTTGAGACCAGGCAGATTCGACCGCAGAATCGTGGTGAACATGCCTGATTTCAAAGGAAGAGAGGACATCCTAAGAGTGCACGTAAGAAACATCCCATTAAGCGATGATGTGGATCTTTCTGTTCTCGCCCGGTCTACTCCGGGATTTTCAGGGGCTGATCTTGCTAATCTTGTTAATGAAGCAGCGCTCCTTGCCGCCCGCTACAACAAAGATAAAGTGTCCATGAAAGACCTCGAATCTTCCAAGGATAAAGTTCTTATGGGAGTGGAAAGAAAGAGCATGATCATAAACGACGATGAAAAGAAGATAACCGCCTTCCATGAAGCAGGGCATGCTCTTGTGGCGCTTCTCATTCCTGAGGCAGATCCCCTGCACAAAGTCACTATCATCCCCAGAGGAATGGCGCTGGGCCTTACGCAGCAGCTTCCTCTTGACGACAGATACACATATTCACAGGAATATCTTGAAGCCCAACTTTCCGTATTGATGGCGGGAAGAGCTGCGGAAAACATTTTTCTCAATAAAAGCACCACAGGTGCGGCCAATGACTTTGAGAAATCAACGGAAATCGCCCGCAAAATGGTTTGTGAATACGGGATGTCTTCCCTGGGACCTTTTACCTTCGGTGAAAAGGACGACATGGTCTTTCTCGGAAAAGAACTGTCCACGGACAGAAACTACAGTGAACAAACGTCTCAACTCATTGATGCGGAAGTCAAAAAAATAGTGGAAAGGAATTTGAAAAGAACCATCAGCCTGCTGGAAAACCATAAAAATGTCCTGAATAACATAGCAGAGGCTCTTCTTGAAAAAGAGGTCCTGACTTCCGAGGAAATCGAAGCTTTTTTAAACGGAAAAGGTCCTAAAAAAGCAAAGAAAACATCTTCTCAAAAAAAGAAAAAAGAATCACCGGCAAGAAATAAGCAAAAAGCATCAAACTAAATTAAAAGTGAGAAAAGAATATTCGATTCGGATCAGAGAGAGGAACTACATCCTGGGCCGGAGAACCTGGCTTATGGGGATTCTCAATGTCACCCCTGACTCTTTTTCAGACGGAGGCCTATTCCTGGATAAGAAAAACGCGGTCCGAAAAGGGCTTCAACTCATCGAGGACGGAGCTGACATCCTTGATATCGGGGGAGAAAGCACAAGGCCCGGATCCAACCCCATAACCTCTGAAGAAGAGAAGAAAAGGATCTTACCCGTTATTTCCGAGATAAGGAAAAAAACAGATGCCTTGATATCCGTGGACACCACAAAATCAGAAGTCTTGAAATCTGCTCTGGATGCCGGAGCTGATATCCTCAATGATATAAGCGGAATGCGGTCCGACCCCAAAATACGCGAACTGGTTGCAACAAAAGACATCCCCGTTATCATCATGCATATGAAGGGGACACCCAGGAATATGCAGGAAAACCCTGAGTACGGCAATGTGATACATGAGATCAAATCATTTCTGCAGCAGCGGGTCACAGAGGCACTGACCGCTGGAATAAAGAAGAAGAAGATCATTATCGATCCCGGGATAGGATTCGGGAAAAGGCTGAAGGATAATCTTAGGATCATAAGCAACCTCAGCGCATTCAACGAGTTGGGATTTCCCATATTGATCGGTGTTTCGAGAAAATCTTTCATAGGAGACCTTCTGGCTCTTTCTCCTGAAAAGAGGATCGAAGGGACCATAGCTTCATCTTTGATCAGCATCCTTCAAGGAGCGCACATTCTTAGAGTCCATGACGTCTCTTCACTAAAAAAGGCAGTGACTGTGGCTGAGGCCATAATCAAGGAAGGAGCTTCAATCCAATCATCCGGAGACAGAGGAAAGGATAGAGTGCTGCATGCTGGCTGAGGTCTTATCAGAAGTCATAACCGCTATTAAGGGTTTTACGCTGGCTGACTTTTTGGATATCCTTCTTCTGACTTTCATCCTCTATTCCTTTTTCAGGCTCATAAAAGACACCAGGGCTTATCAAATGGCCATCGGCCTGGGAATCGTCATTATCCTGTATCTTATCACTCAGTGGGGAAACCTCCTTGTCTCACACAGGCTTATTAAAAGTTTTATCTCTTATTTAATCATTGCTATCATTGTCCTTTTTCAGGGCGAAATAAGAAGGCTTCTCACATCAATAGGTTCAAGGTCGATCATAAAAAAAGAAAAAACCCTTACATTTGAAGACCTGTTCCAGGCTGTTGATTATCTGGCGCAACATAGAATAGGCGCTCTGATCGCGCTTGAAAAAGAGATATCTCTGGAGAGCTATGCCTCAAGAGGGGTCGGAATAAACGCGCAGCTCTCAAAAGACCTTATTGTCAGTATTTTTTTCCCCCACAATCCTCTCCATGACGGAGCCGTTATCATAAGGGAAGACAAGATATTGGCTGCCGGATGCCTTCTCCCTCTTCCTGCCACACACAAGCTCGGCAAACAGTTCAAAACCAGAACCCGCCATCTCGCAGCTCTCGGTCTTTCGCAAGAAACGGATGCTGTCATTATTGTGGTCTCAGAAGAGACCGGGACCATCTCGCTGGCTGCCGAAGGATCGCTCGAAAGAGGCCTGGATAAAATCCAACTCAAAGAAAGCATACAAAATTATTTCATATAAAAAAATGAAACCGAACGTAAAAAAAATATTCACAAAAAATCTCGGACTTAAGATCTTCTCTTTTTTACTGGCATTGATATTATGGTTCTCTTTGATCCCGGAAGAAAAAAGATATTCCGAGAAGAGCCTTAATGTTCCTCTTGAACTCCACAACATCCCATCAAACATAGAGCTTGTCGAGAGACCGGTGCAGACCGTCCATGTGACCGTACGCGCACCGGAGAGGCTTATCAACCAGATATCCTCTGCAAATGTCCATGCCGTACTGGACTTAAGAAGAGCCACAACAGCCCAGCAGGATTACACTCTCAGCCGAAGCATGGTGAGTATCCCGGACGGAGCTGAAGTCAAGGAAATCTCTCCCAGCTTGGTCAATCTTAAATTCGAAAACAGCAAAGAAATGATGCTTTCCATAAAGCCGGATATCTATGGAGAACTGCCTCCCGGCTACATTCTAAAAAAGACCGAAGTCGAACCCTCTGAAGTGCTCGTTAAAGGGCCTGAAAGCAAAATCAGCGAGAACGAGGTTGTCCGGACCAGTCCCATTGACATTTCCGGTTTTATACACACCACAGCGGTTGAGGCAGACCTGATCACACCCGCCCCTGAACTAACGATTCTGGGTTCGAAAACGACCGCTCTCGTGAAACTGCTCATTCAGAAAGAGGAGACGTAAAGGGAAGCCAAATAAAAACCAAATGAACAGACTCTTCGGTACCGATGGGATAAGGGCTGTAGCAGGAAAATATCCTCTTGATTACTCCACAGTCTATCTAATAGGGAAAAACCTTACGGATTTGCTGAAACAGGATGGCCTGTCTCCCCGTATTTTGATCGGACGCGATACCCGTTCATCAGGGGAATGGCTCCAAAAAGCTCTTTTTCAGGGAATCAGAGATTCCGGCGGAGAAGCCGTATCTGCGGGAGTGATCCCCACGTCCGCCATTGCTGTACTGAGCAAAAAAAAGTCATTTTCTTCGGGCATTGTCATTTCCGCTTCTCACAATCCTTTTGAATACAACGGAATAAAGATATTTTCCTCAGAAGGGATAAAAATAAAAAACTCTTTTGAGCGAAAACTGGAGAACCTTATCAAAAAACCTGGAAAGAAAATAATCCCGGACAGTTCAGACCCCATACCCAGTAAAGAGCTGAGAACAGAATACACGGAATTTTTAAAAAGCAGTTTTCCCTTTAAGGATTTTTCTCAAGGAATAAAAATCGTTGCTGACTGTGCCAATGGAGCGAGTTCAAACATAGCTCCTGATGTGTTCTCAGATCTGGGTTTCGACACACTGTCCATAAATGACAGACCGGACGGAACGAATATTAATTCAAGCTGCGGTTCATTATTTCCGGACACGCTTGCAGCTAAAGTACTGGAAACAAAAGCTGACCTGGGGGTTGCTTTTGACGGAGATTCGGACAGGGCTATTTTCGTAGATGAGAAAGGAACTGTCTTAAACGGAGACCACACTCTTTTCATCCTCTCCAAATATATGAAAGAAAAGGGATCACTGAAATCGGATAAGATCATAGGGACGATCATGAGTAATCTGGGCCTGGAAAAAGCCTTAAAGCAAATCGAGCTCCGGCTCATACGGACCAATGTGGGCGACAGGTACGTCTATGAAGAAATGCTCAAACAAAACAGCAGTCTGGGAGGAGAACAATCAGGGCACACCATTATTCTCAACGAATGCCCTACCGGAGACGGCATACTCACCAGTCTGAAAGTCATCCAGGCGATGGCCCATAAAGACCGCCCCTTATCCTCTTTGCATTCAGGATTCCATGAATACCCACAGATACAAAAAAATGTTAAAATATCAAGAAGGGAAAAGTTCGAAAACTGCCCGGGGATCATGAAAGCCATACAAAAAGCCGAAGAGGCGCTTATGGAAAAAGGCCGGATCAAAGTCCGTTATTCGGGAACAGAACCTGTAGCAAGAGTGATGATAGAGGGAGCAAACAAGGAAAAGATCGAGCGGCTCGGTCAAATGATTGCCGAATCGATTTCCAAAGAATTAGCTTAAAGGAGTCCTCATATGAGACTGTCTGTTAATATAGACCATTTCGCAACATTAAGAGAAGCACGAAAAAGCATAGTCCCGGAACCTGTTTTAGCCGCACTTCTGGCTGAACAGGCAGGTGCTTCGGGTATCGTCTGTCACATCCGAGGTGACAGAAGACACATCAAAGAGAGAGACCTGCGTCTCTTGAGGCAGACCATAAAGACAAAACTGAATATAGAAATGGCTGCTACAGAAGAAATGAAAAAGATCGCTGTTGATATCAAGCCGGATGTCGTCTCCCTGGTGCCTGAAGAGGCGCACGAGATCACGACTCAAGGCGGGCTGGATGTCATCAAAAACAAAGATAAGCTGGCTCCTCATATCCGTAGCCTCCAGCAGCACGGGATCAAGGTCAGTATTTTTGTTGACCCTTCTGACGAACAGATCAAAACATGCGCTGAATTAAAGGTTGACTTGATTGAAATAAACACCGGCAAGTATGCTGACCTCAAACCGGGCGATGAGAGGAAAAAGGCGGAGCAGGAGATCATAAACGCAGCTAAAAAAGCACATGACCTGGGTCTCGAAGTACATGCAGGACACGGTCTTGATTATTGGAACATCCATCCCATAGCTGCGATCCAGGAGATCAAAGAATTCAGCATCGGGTTTTCTATCATAGCAAGAAGCTCGATTGTAGGCTTAGAAAAAGCAGTCAAGGATATGCTTCATCTTCTGGAATGATAAAAATCAACATAGATTGAGGAGTCATCCCATGAACATGAAAATCAATCTTGAACGCCTGAAAAACAACCTGATGGAGCTTTCCGAAATAGGGAAAGACCCTGCCGGAGGAATAAGCCGCCCCTCATTCAGCAAAGCTGACCTCGAAGCACGGGAATGGCTTAAAGATAAGATTTCCTGTGCCGGTCTTTGTGTCAGCCAGGACGGGGCCGGAAATATTTTTGGCTCTTTAGAAGGAAAAGGGCAAACAATCATGGCAGGCTCCCATATAGACACGGTTATAAACGGAGGTATGTTTGACGGCGCGGCCGGTGTTCTTTCAGCCCTTGAATGCCTGCAGAGAATCCATGAAGAAAAAATAAAGCACACCAAACCCTTATCAGTAGCTTCGTTTACTGATGAAGAAGGCAATCTGGCGGGAGATTTTTTAGGCTCAAGGGCCTTCACTGGAATGATACAAAGGGAAATGCTGGAAAAGGGACACACTCAATTCGGCCCTCCTTTAAAAAATATTCTGGAAAACACAGAATTCACCATAGAAACAATCATAAAAGCCAGCGAACAGCGGCCTGAAATCGACGCATTTATTGAAATACACATTGAGCAGGGCCCTTTACTGGAAACAGAAGATAAGTCTATAGGCATCGTTGAAAACATCGCCGGGAAAAACTTATGGACGTGCCTTTTTCAGGGACAAGCCAGTCATGCAGGCACCACTCCTTTTGAACTCCGTCATGATGCCTTTTTAGGCCTGGCTGACTTTGCGCTTAAAGGGACCCATTATGTAGCCAAAGAACACTACGGGAGTATGCTTACCATAGGAAACGCTCATATTCACCCCGGTTCCTTCAGTATCATCCCTGACAGAGTTGAATTTTCTCTCGACTTTAGAAGCCAATCCGGCCAGACCCTTAAAGAGATAGAAAAAAAAGTGCTTGAATTTGCGAATGATATATCCTCTTCGCGTGGACTTCATTTTGACTACAAAATCATCGATAAAACAGAACCAGTCAAAACCTCAGCCCGGCTCAAAGACCTTATGGCACATTTTTGCAAGGAGCTGGATTATCCCTATATGACCCTTAACAGCGGAGCAGGGCATGATGCGCAGATCCTGAGTTCTGTATCTGATACCGGTATGATATTCATTCCTTGTGAGGATGGAATAAGCCACTCCCCGCAAGAGAAAATCGACTGGGAAGACCTGGAAAAAGCGGCTAACCTGCTTCTCAGTGTATTGTTAGACCTCTCTGCTTAAACCTGCCGCTGAGCCAAATGCAAATAATCTATTTAGGAGGAGAGTATGCGGAACTTAAAACAATCAATAATACTGGCTACGGCTCTCATGGTTTTCATCAGTCTGTCATGCCAGGAACCATATGAAGACGAAAACACATTTTACCCTTACTGGCATCAACGTGTATCTTTATTTGAAATGCTTCCTAATGCAGAAAATGAGATTATTTTTTTAGGAGACAGCATTACAGACGGATGCAACTGGAGTGAGATGTTCCAGGACAAAAGAATCATCAACAGAGGGATCAGCGGGGACATCACATCCGGAGTCCTTCACAGGCTGGACGAAGTCGTGGAATCAAAACCATTAAAGATCTTCCTAATGATAGGGATAAACGACCTGGCAGACGGAAAAATTGAAACAGAAGTGGTCTACAACATCAAGCAGATCGTGAAAATCATCCATAAAAAAACGCCGGATACGGAAATCTTTCTCCAGAGCCTGCTTCCGGTTAACAAGGACTATACAATTTTTGAAAATCACGTCAACAAGACAGAAGAGATCATCAGGATCAATAGGGCCTTAAAAAATTTCTCTGATATAAATAAAATCACATATATAGATTTATATTCCCATTTTGCGACAAAAGACCAAAAGCTTGATCCGAACTATACGAATGACGGCCTGCATCTGACCGGAGCAGGCTACCTTTTATGGAAATCAGCCGTGGAAAAATATATCAATTGACCTGTTTTCTCAATTTATCATAGCGCTTCTTCTGCCTTTCATCCAGGACCTCTTTCACAGCCTTGTCTCTTTCCTTAACACGTTGGAGCATTTTCTTGTGCATCTCGGAATTTCTTACTCCTCCGTATTTCAGCCTTGGTGTCCATAAGGGGATCCTGTATTTCCTGAAAACCTCTCTCACCTTTTCTGTCTGCTCTTCTGTCAAAGAGAGCTCTGTTTTTATAAATTCAACATCCTTATCAAGC
This sequence comes from uncultured Eubacteriales bacterium, assembly GCA_964611275.1. GTDB lineage: Bacteria > Acidobacteriota > Aminicenantia > Aminicenantales > Aminicenantaceae > WJMT01. Next base: position 26,156 of record CAZSZS010000040.1, on the reverse strand, counting down.
GCCTCGCCCGCAAGGTAACTGTCAGATAAACGGCCGCGGGTATGAAAAGGCATGCCCGGCATAAACAATCTTCGGTTGAATCTTCTTCTCTGGACCGGATCCAAGAAAGGAGTCAGCTCATTATACAGGGATAGGTTTGCCTTTTGCATTTTCTTCTGGTAGTCCTCTCTTATGCCCCTGACCGTTTTTGCATGCTTGGCTAGAATATAGCTATTCTTGTCAAATATGTGCTTAAAGAAGACTCTCCTCGAAACTTTGAAAGAGACCTGTAAAGCCTTATAAAAGTCTCCTGCCCGATATCTTCTGCTTCAGGGCCTGGACCTAACATGCCTATAACAGTACCGGCTATCTGAGGTTCGTATTTTGTGACAAGTTCCCTAAATGCATCTTTATTACCATCACGAGCCAGAGATATGAGCTTCTTCTCATCCATCCGGTTTCAATCCGTATGAAATTCACCTCTTCTTTATATTAGACTCACATAAAGTCCTCTTTATTCCTTTTAAGTGAATTTAATGAGCTGAATTGTTCAGGTTATTCAAAATCCTCAGGTTCCGGCTTATAGCTGCGCCTTTTCTTTTTTTCCGCCTGCTTCTTTTTCTCCTCTAACATTTTTTCCTTAGCTCTCTTGGAACGCTTTCTTTTTTGACGCCGTATCTTTTCAATTCTCTGCTTCTCCCTGCTCTTCTCTCCCAGAATCATGGATTCGATCTTATCAGCAAGAAGCCTTCTCGCCAGAAACCTGTTTATGGACTGCTGTCTTTCCTTTTGACACTTGACTTCCAGCCCGGTGGGTATGTGTTTCAAATAAACGCATGTGGACACTTTGTTCGTCCTCTGCCCCCCTTTCCCGCTTGAACGAATAAAATTCTCTACCAGGTCCTTTTCATAGATTTCCAGCCTTTTCATCCTCCTGTGCAGAGCTCTTTCCTTTGACTTTTTAACGCCAAAAGAAAGTTCTTCGGACATGGTATCTTCCCTAAGTATACGGTTCGCAGTTTTTGTTTATTCTACCTCTTTTGCCTTTTGATGTGAAGGAAGGGAATGCGGCAGCGAAAATCCAGGCACATAACGAGAGCCTTCCTACAGGAAACATATTATGTTAATATATTTTTATGAGTCAGTTAACAGTCATATTAACCCTGATTTTTTCCCTTTTGGCCCCTCAATCAAATACCGTCTCCAATAAAATCGAAAGAGCCTTCCTTCAAAACAACGCCCACATGCTCTCTTTGCTTTTCCCCTCAGACGGCCATGTCAATCTATCATTCCCTGAGCCGATTTCTTTTTCCGATCAACTCACTGACCAGCAGGCCTTCTTTCTCTTCCAGAAAATATTCTCACACTATCCGACCTTTGAATTCTACTCTCTGTCGGAGGAAAGAGAGATACAGAACGATAACACAATTTTTAAATCAAGATGGTCTTTTAAGGACAAAAAAAACAACAACCAGTATGTTTATCATGTGTTTTTCCTTTTGAAAAAATCAGAAACCACCGGCAAAAATGAACCTGATAAATGGAAAATCATAGAAATAAAAGCAGCAAGAATTTGAATCAAAACAAAAGCGGACAACAATACAGATTTCTGCTGTTCAGCTTTTTCACATCAACGGCCCTTTGTGTTCTCCTTCTTCTTCTATGGCTGGCCTACCCGATATTGATTTCTCCAAATTACCATCAAAAAAGCTTGGCCCGGCTGCGGAACAAATCTCATGCCATAAAAACGGAATTCTCTTCCATTATCAATCAAATCCTCAGCAAACATGATATCCTTAACCGCACGGCCCTGCCGGAAGAAGAAAAAATCTTCACCTTTTTTCAGAAATTCCAAATTGATAAGAACAAAGAGGGAATAGCCTTATATGACGCATTTGGACAGATTGAAATGTGGGACGGCAAAGTCATAGACGTCCGGCAAATCCTTTATTCGGATAACAATGAACACTACCGGGACAAACAAACATTCTTAATAAAAGACAAAGCATCCGTATATGTGGTCTCCGTTAGTACCGACAGTGGAGGGCATTCCGTCGTCTTCTATTATCTGCTGGCGTTTCTGCCCCAGTTTAAGGCCCAGTATCTGCAGGAGCATCATTTCCTTAGGAACCAGCTGATGGCTGACTGCAAAATCGACTACTGGGATTTCAGGGATGACATTTCCGGTTTTGAAAGAATATTCAGCAAATATAAAGATGAATATATAGGACAGCCGAGGCTTCAAAATGAGATACAGACCATGTTTTTTCCCCTGAGGAACGAAGAAGGTCATATAATGGCCACAGTTACTCTGAGTCTGCCTCCCCTGACTTCAATCATCTCCGCTCAAAAACAGAACATACGGCTGGGATTTTATCTTCTCTCAATTCTCTCTCTTATTCTGCTTCTCATATACATCATAAGGTCTTCCCGGTTATCAAAAAAATTCAGTCCGGCCCGGAAAATAAGCGTCATAGCGATCATGATCGCTATCCGCCTGATTTTTCTCCCCGTAAGCAGGCTCGAACCTGTTCAATCCATGCCCATATTTTCTCCGGATTCAGCAAGCTTCATCTCCCTGGATAACCTCACAAAATCACCTGCTGATATATTTCTATCCTCTCTTCTGCTCGCATCCCTCCTTATCTTTCTTCTGTCTTTATTCAACAGATCCAAAAAAAAATGGACCCAAAAGGCATCTGTTCCATTAAGCATCATCCTGAGCTTATTATCCTCGGTTATATCCGTATTTCTTATCTTCCTTCTGCATGAGCTGCTTTACAGGCTGGCCTTCAACACAAAACAGGCATTGTTGAGTCTGTCTTTACATCCCAGCTTTATTCTTCTGCATATCAGTATCATACTCTTTTCTTTCAGTTTCTTTGTCCTGGGTTACATGGCTTTGAGAACAGCCTGTTTCTTTTCTCCAAACAAGCTCATCCCATTTACCGCACTGCTTGTCACGATAGGCGCTTACGTAATTATTCATCTGGGGAAAAACCCTGCCCTTATCTTTGGCCTTCAGGCAGCCGTCCTATTTCTCCTTTTTGTCCTGATTTATTTCCCCGGTCTCCAAAAAAGAAAAAGATTTCTGTTATCTGCGTTTGTGATATCCGTTCTTTTTATCCATTCCTCCCTTCATTTCACAAGTGTTGATAAAAAGAAAGCCATTTTAGAGCATTCTCTAAGATACACAATCACAACACTGGAAGACTGGGCTGTATTTCTTATTCAAGAATCAATACAGGAAATAAATGAAAACCAAAACCAGATACTGTCTTTTTTTCATCACCAAAATCCTTCGGAAATGGCTGCCTCGCTCTGGGAGAGGACTCTCATCTCGAAATTTAACTGGTACTCAAGCTTTGAGATGCTCGGTCCCGAGGGAAATATCCTTTCCAGATTTTCCCTAAATATCCCGAATCTGCAAAACGGAGTGGCCCTTCCTCTTAGTGAGAGCTGGACCATCATAAGCCAGAGTGTTCCTTTTTTAGGAGAGGAGAAGCGTTTTCTTACAGGATATAAAGACTGGATAGAGAACGATCAAGGGATAGGAAGAACCATTCTTTCTCTCTCTGTCGGTCATGAGATGCTTCCGTTTCTTTATTCTGCAAATCCATATTTTGAGCTCACAAGAGCTACTTCCATTCCTTCTCTAAGACACATCAAACTGGGATTTGCCATTTTCAATCCTCGAGGAAAACCCGTATTCAATCCGAACAATATATCGAAAGGCATTCCCTCAAAATATCTTGACGAGATCCACTCTTCAGACCAACCTGTTTGGGCTGTTTTTTCAGATAAAGGGAAAAAATTCAAAAGCATCTATTTTGTAAAGGAAGGTTCTATTTATTCGCTTTTCATACCTATAAAATCCTTTATCACTCACTCAGTCGAATTTCTAGTCATATTCTTTTTCTACCTTCTCTTTCTATCCATAGCTGCCCTTGCCTATTTTTCATTTTTTCACAAAAAAAAGATGAAAAACCCTTTTTGGTCTTTCTCTAACAAGGTCTATATCTCCTTTATCGCTGTGTCTCTTCTTCCCCTTCTTCTGTTTTCTCTTTTAACCAGAGGTTACTTTTCACAGATTTTCACCCAGAAAATAACCGAAGAAGCAGAGGTTCAGGCAAAATTCGCCAACAGTGTCATGGAAGATTTTATTTTTTTCCAGAACGAAGAAGAGCTTAGTGTGACCATACCTCCGGACGAAATGGTCATGTGGATCAGCTCGACCATATCAAATGACGTAAACCTTTACGTAAACGGAAAACTTGTTTCTTCAAGCCACAGGGAATTTTTTGACTACGGTATCCTTCCTGAACTCATTGACGGGGGTGTGTATTATAAAGCCCTCTATGAGAACAATCCGTTTTACACGCAGACCCAAAAAATTGGAGAATATTCCTTTCATACCCTGACTATTCCTTATGAATATCAGGATTCTTTCTTTCTGATATCTCTTCCCTTTCCCCTTGAACAAGAAGAAATATCAACATTTTCTTATGAACTGTTCGAATTCCTTGTGTTCATTTCATTTTTCTTCATCGCTGCTGTCCTCGTTGTTGCAAAAGGAATTGGAGATATGATTCTCAATCCCATCAAAAGACTCCTTTCGGGGACCAGAGAAGTCAGTTTAGGAAATCTTAAAGTATCCATTGATTACAAAAAGCAAGACGAGATGAAAACTCTGATAAACGGCTTCAATACAATGGTGAAAAGCCTCAGAAAACACCAGCAGGAACTTGCAGACATCAGTAAAAAAATAGCATGGGCTGAAATGGCCAGAAAAGTGGCCCACGAAATAAAAAATCCGCTGACTCCGATACAGCTATCCGCCGAACACCTTCTAACCGTATATGAAGACAATAAAGAGGATTTCGAAAAAGTTCTGAAAGAATCAACATCATACATAGTCACGGAAGTGGAGAATCTAAGAAAAATAGCCCAGGATTTCTTAGAAACATCCAAAAAGGGCACGCTGCAAAAGGAAACTTTAAATCTGAAAGAAACCATAAAAGAGACCATAGATCCCTACAAAAGCATTTTGTCCGAAAGAATCACATTTAAAGAAACATTCCAAAAACAGGATATGTTTTTTTCCGGAGATAAAGCAAAAATCAAAACGGTTTTCAGAAATATTCTTACAAATGCCATAGAATCCATTAAAGACAAGGGAGTGATCGAGATCAAAGCTTCTTCCAAGAATGATGAAATCCATCTTGAAATAAGTGACACCGGACAGGGTATCAAAAAAAATATGCTGGATGAGATCTTTAGGCCTTATTTTTCAACTAAGGAAGGAGGAACAGGATTAGGCCTTCCCATTGCAAAAAAAATACTTGAAGACCACGGAGGAAGCATCAAAGCCTCTCCAAACACACCTTCAGGGCTGAAAATATCCATCATACTGAAAAAAACAAAGCCTAATAATTAGCCTGAATTATTCTTTCTCTTCCTTCAGCTCAATGAGCACTCCATTGAGATTATCCGGATGTATAAAAATAATACGGCTCCCCCCTGCTCCTGAAACAGGTCTTTCCTGAACAAATCGGACTCCTTTTTTCTTGAGCTCCCTGACTTTAAGGTCCAGGTCATCCGTTTTGAAACAAATGTGGTGAATTCCTTCCCCGCGTTTGTCTATGAATTTCCTTATAGGAGATTCACTTCCCACTGCCTCAAGAAGTTCAATCAAAGGCCCTTCCTCAAATCCCAGAGTCACCACTTTCACGCCTCTTGTCTTTATTTCCTCTATGTCTCCTTTTTCAAATGTTACATACCGCCCCCACTTGGTAAGGCTCTCTTCAATGTCATTGACCGCAATGCCTATATGGTGTATTTTTTCTGTCATTTAAGAATCCTTTAACTTTTGGATAAAACCATCAGCTATAGTATAAGGATCTGTCTCCCTTTTAAATATCTGATCAACATAATCCTCAAGTTCATCTTCTTTAATACTGCGGGTGATCAACTGATGAATTTTTTCGCCAATGATGTCCTTCAGCATCCATAAGATCAGCCTTTTCTTTCTCGCCGTCTTCAGCTTCCCTTTCTTCCCGGACGTAAAGCTCTCTATGTGCTTAACAAGAGAACCAATGTTTTCCCCTGTAGTGGCGATTGTTTTGACTATGGGAGGTACGGCTTCCTTATTCAGTCCTAAATCCAGCATGGCTTTCAGATGCCGTTCTGTTCTCTCTGCTTCCGGGGAGTCTGCTTTGTTGAGAACAAATATATCCGCGATCTCCATGATCCCTGCTTTAAAAACCTGAATATCGTCTCCGGCTCCAGGTGTCAGTATGACCAGTATCAAATCCGCAAGTTTAACCACCTCGACTTCATCCTGTCCGACTCCCACTGTCTCCACAAGTATGACATCCTTTCCTCCGGCCTCAAGCACAGTGATGGCCTCGCTTGAGGATTTCGAAAGCCCCCCCAGGTGTCCTCTGGTTGCCATACTTCTTATAAAAACATCTTTATCTGTACTGTGGCGCATCATACGAATTCTGTCACCCAGGATGGCCCCTCCGCTAAAAGGACTTGTGGGATCAACAGCAATGATGCCGATCTTTTTTTGTTTTTCTTTGAAAACCGTCACAATCTGATCCACCAAGGTGCTTTTGCCAGAACCTGGTGCTCCGGTTATCCCGATTATGATCGATTTTCCGGAATAGGGAAAAATCCCTTTTAGAATCTCCTGCGCACGAACATCTCTGTTCTCAATCAAGGAAATAGCCCTGGCCATGGCTTTAGGACTGCCCTTTAATATTTCTTGAACGATATTCATTTTTTTCTCAACCACTCATTATAACAAAATAGGTGAGCAGTCAACAGTGAAAAGTGGTAAAAACCAGAGGAAGGATTTAGTTGACATACAAGGCTAAATCATCTAAATTTATATCCATTATGTCCGGATTATTCAAAGTCATTTTCTATGCGATGATTGCCTATTTGATATACATCGTCGTCAAAACCTATCAGTCATTAAAACGGGCAAAAAAGCCTCCCCAAAAACCAAGCTCAAAACCCGGGATCATGGTCAAAGATCAAGTCTGTAATACGTATCTTCCTAAAGAAGATGCCATAAAAGAAATACACAAAGGAAAAGAATATTACTTTTGTTCAAAGGAATGTCGAAATAAATTTCTCGAGTCCAGAAAGAAAAACGAAAACCCCTAGGGAGCAAGGCTCCAAGAATCTATGGTCACCGTATCCTCAAGATTGAATTGCTCGTGTTCAAATGAGGCTGGAACCATATAGGAATCCCCTTCTTCCAGTATAATCTCTTCTTTCTCCCCCTTGTTATCTATAATGACTTTTTGCTTCCCTTTAATAATGACCGTTACTTGTTCATAAGAGTGCCTATGAGGGGGGACTTGAGAGCCTTTCTTATAATCGAATCGAGCCATAAGAACATCTTTTCCACACCCTAAGGTCGTTCGGACAACACCCTTAAAAACCTCTACGCTCGGATGATCTTTTTTTGCATGTTTAAACATGGCTTCTCCTCTTTCTTATAGGGATTTGACTGCATGCTCGCAATAAAAACCTACCATGTGATACGAAAATCCCCGTACTCTCCTTTATATTCCTGCCATTCAAGTTCAACATCATCTACCCGTGCCATTTGGGGCCCTTGTCTGAGCTTCCCTATCATCTGATTGATTTTATCCTTTTCTCCCTCTACCAGGACCTCGACTCGCCCGCCAACTACATTTTTGACCCATCCTTTCAATCCCAAGGACGAGGCCCATCTCTGTGTAAAATCACGGAAGAGAACACCCTGAACCCGGCCTGAAATGAGTATGCTTGCTCTCTCCATCATCTTTTTTTCATTATACAAAAATCACGTTCAATCGTAAAGTTCCTCCTGAAAGCTGCCTGCTCCGACCCTCTTCAAGCTAATCCTTTCGCTTACTCATTACTCCCATTTTCAATGGAAGTGTAGACCTTATCTGCTCTCTCCAGGATTTCCTTTGAAAACCTTACTCTTTGTCTTGATGCGGCTTCTGTGTTGATAAAAAGGCTGGCTTTTTTCATATACTGAAAAGGAATATCAGCCGGGCTCCTTCCGTTTTTTATCTCAAAAGCCATTTCGCCGGATTTATATCCCATATCAAAAAAATCCCACCCCAATGCCGCACAGGCTCCTTGTTCTGCGGAAACAGGGAATCCTCCAAACAAAGGCACTTCGTTATCAAGAGCAACCTGAGCCACGGCCTCGAAAGACTCATTGATGGTATTATCAGATATCTGATAAATCGCATCCACTCCTCTGCTGACAAGTAGCTGTGAGGAAAGCAGGACTTCATTTGAATTGGCTATTGGTACTGCCTCGACTTCCAGACCCAGTTCAGCTGCGCTCTCACGGGTCAATTCAAGATAATATTCGGAATTCAATTCCGAAGGAGTCCAAAGTGTCCCTATTTTTGAAGATTCAGGCAGGACCTCCTTTAAAAAATAGAGCCCTTCCTTTATAGGACTCCTGGAAGATACACCGGTCACATGACCGAGATGTTCTTTTTGAGAAAAACCAGCTCCCGCTCTATAAGGATTCGCGACCGATGAAAAAACAATGGGAATCTCGCTCGTCGCATTAAGGGCAGCCTGAAGGCAGGCTGTTGAAAAAGCAGCGATCATGTCAACATCGTTTTTCACAAAACTCCCAACAATATTGTGAACTTCAGAAATATCTCCCTTCGCGTTCTTCAGTATAAGAGTGACGTTTTCTCCGTGGACCATTCCATTGTCCTGCAGACAACTTAAAAAACCTTCCACTGCCTTGTTTAAATGGGGAGCATCGTTTACTTGAAATATCCCTATGGTGTAAAGGCTTTCCTTGTTGTTTTTTCCGCAGCTAAAAAAAATAAAAAGCAAAATAAGTAAAAAAAAGCAAGCTCTTTTCATGGGACGATTTTTTGTTTTAGATAACAATGATAATCAAAAAAAAATCTTCAAGCAAGATTTTTATAATAAAAACCACTCTCTCTAGGCGGTCTCAGAGATCGATTTCTGTATCCCATTCCCGCTCCTTAACGCAGGGATTTGCGTTTCTTTTTCCACCTCTCTCTGAGCCGTACAGAATCTAGCCCCAGAATATATCCTTTCGAATATGGATTTTTACCTGCACACTCAAAACGCAATGTATGTGTGCCTACAGGCAGGGTAAGACTCCCCATATAGATCTCTCTCACATCCATTTGCTCGGAGAAAAAATCTATCTCATAAGGTTTGTCCGGGTCTATGTAATCCTCCGGACGCTTGATATTTTCCCCGTCTAGATAAATGCGGTAGATCCCGTAATCAGGAGCATGGCTGAGTATGAGCATAAGCCCTCTGTAGTCCTCTTCTTCGACTTCAAAACTGACTTCCAAACAACCGTCCTCTGCTCCGGGGTCAAAGAGCATCTGCCTGCCTTCTGTCCAGTCGTAGCCCTCCTGGAGCGTGACCATGCCCTTTGAATGCTCTTCGGTCTCTATCATCTCGCTGCTCTGTATGATGATATCCAGATTCGGAAGCTCCCGCTCTTTGAGGGAAAGCAGTTCTGTGAACCGCTTTGGCTGACCGACCTGGTACCAGAACGCCACTGTAGCGACGTCGTCTTCACGCTCCACATGGCCGTCTATCTCTCCGGTCTCTGTCTCGTCGCCTGTGATCCAACCGGTATGCTCGATCTCGAACCGGAAAGACTCTGTAAACCGTATGGGATCTGCAATATGCCACCGGTACAACGTATATTTAACACCGAGGTCGGAAAAGCCGGAGCTCTGGTACGTGCAGCCGAAAAACGGAAAAAGAGCCTCATTCAATCCCCATGCCATGAGAAAATAGTCCTCTGTTCCGGTTCCCTGAATAGAAGGCTTTTCCTCGCCATCTATATAAATCCGGGCATCTCCCTCTCCAAACCAGAAGGGCGAACGCGACCGGACCGACATAACCGTTCCTACATAATGTCCCCATCCCTCCGCATCACAGATCAAATAATCTCTTCCTTCTTTCTCCGGGAATTCCTGGCGGTACTGGGCACAAAAATAGGCCGTGTCTTTGGGCAGACTTTCAACCTCTGTATAATCAATATGATAGTAAAAGCTCCGCACCTTCTTCTCCCCTTCGTTGGTCACTATGACCTTTGCTCTCTTGTAAAAAGGCATCTGCCAGTAGCAGTTGTATCCGTCTCCTCCTTCAACGAGAACCGGGAGTGACCGGATCTCATGGCGCTCCCCAAATCCCGCAGCAAAAAAATCCCCTAGAGGTGCTTCTACAGCCGGGTCCTCACATCCATCCCAGTACATCCGCAGCACGATATCCGATGGCTTTGCTGATCCATGCTCCTCCAGCCAGTTGGGCCGGGCTTCATTGAATGTCAGCCAGATATGGTTGATGATGCCGGGTCCCTCTATATCAGCCATCACAAAAGTCTCATCGGACTGGATATAGGTGCGGCGGTCGAGATTGCTGTTGGCGTTTGATGCCGAAGAAGTCACTGCTTTGGACCGCGCCTTCTTCACTTTAGTCAAATCTGAGAAAAGGGTATCATTATTGTCTTGAGCCACAGCACTCAGACAAAAAAAGCACAGAACAATACCCAGGACTATCCCCTTCAAGCATTTCATCCCTCTCCCTCCTTAACAAAATAATAAAAAATTCTTCAAATTGATAACTATGACATAATGTCACAAAAAAATGCTCATCGCCATTTTTTTATGAATGAGTCAGGTTGATCACCTTTTCTGTCTCTAAAGCTATTTTCTTCTCTTCATTGGTGGGCACAACCAGAATTTTCACTCTTGAATCTTCACGGCTGACCTCTCTTGTGGTTTCGGCCTTTACTTTATTTTTTTCCGGGTTCAGCTTGAGACCCAAATCCTCTAAACCCTCACAGCTCATATGGCGTACCTTTGGGGAATTCTCACCGATGCCGGCTGTAAATATCACGGAATCCAGGTGCCCGAGTTCAGCATAATAAGCGCCGATGTACTTCTTTATCCGAAGAGTGTAGACATCCAGGGCCGTTACCGCTCTCTGATCTCCTGCAGCGGCTCTCTGCTCGATCTCCCTCATATCATTTATGCCGCAGATACCTTTTAATCCGCTCTTCTTATTTAAAAGATCATCAATCTCATCAATGGATAGACTGAGATTTTTGGACAAGAAATAAGGGAGGGCCGGGTCAATATCACCAGAGCGCGTTCCCATCACAAGCCCTTCCAGAGGAGTCATGCCCATGGTAGTATCCACGCACTTTCCCTTTTTAACCGCTGACATGCTGGCTCCATTACCTAAATGAACGGTGATAAGGTTCAAGTCCTGAAGAGGCCGGTTCAGATAAGCAGCGCCTTCCTGTGCCACATATTCATGCGAAGTCCCGTGAAATCCATATCTACGAACTCTGTGCTTTTCGTACAACTCATAAGGAACAGCATAAAGATAAGCTCTCCTTGGGATTGACTGATGGAACGCGGTATCAAACACAGCAACCTGCGGGGCATCTGGAAATAAAGAACGGGCCACCTTGATCCCCGTGAGGTTCGGCGGATTGTGCAAAGGAGCCAGGGGTATGTTTTCTTCTATTGCGGAGATCACTTCACTTGTAATAACCGTGGAAGATTTAAAAGCTTCTCCCCCGTGGACAACCCTGTGTCCTACGGCATTGATCTCAGATTTATCCCTGATAACTCCCCATTCCTGATCGATAAGAAGATTGACGATTCTCTCCATGCCCTGCTCGTGATCGCTAATCCTTTGCTTTTCAATCTTTTCTTTTCCCTTTCCCTTGTTGTCTAGTAATTCATGCGTCAGAATACTTGTCTCTTCACCTATTTTTTCTGCCAGTCCCGTCACCAATGCCTTTTTTTGATCCATATCAAATAATTGATATTTAATAGAGGAACTTCCTGTATTGATCACTAGTATTTTCATTTTTATCCTTTCTGTGAATAATCCAGGCTAGTCAAATCAAGATTTTTTCTTTTCAGCCTGAGCCTGAATGGCTGTTATGGCTACTGTATTAAAGATATCTGTCACAGTGCATCCCCGGCTTAAGTCATTGACTGGTTTGTTAAGCCCCTGAAGGACCGGGCCAATGGCCACAGCTCCGGCTGATCTCTGAACAGCTTTGTATGTATTATTCCCTGTATTGAGGTCAGGAAAAACGAAAACGTTTGCTCTTCCGGCCACATCACTTCCCGGAAGTTTTGCCTTCGCTACACCCGGATCAATGGCCGCATCATACTGGATCGGACCTTCGATCTTCAAATCCATGGAATAGTTCTTTGCCAGTTCCCTGGCTTTTTTTGTGGCTTCCTTGACTTTTTCCACATCCTCTCCCACTCCCGAATCTCCTGTGGAATAGGAAAGCATGGCCACAATAGGCTGGATATCAAAAGTGACAGCCGTTTGAGCGGATGCGATAGCGATTTCGGCAAGCTGGTCCGCATTTGGATCAGGATTCACGGCGCAGTCTCCATAGACCAACACTCTGTCAGGAAGGCACATAAAGAATACGCTCGATATGATAGAAAAACCTTTTTTCGTTTTTATGAATTCAAACGCAGGGCGAAGGGTGTTTCTTGTGGTGTGCGCGGCTCCGCTGACCATCCCGTCTGCATCCCCTTTATAGACCATCATCGTGCCAAAATAACTGAGCTCACTCATATTATCGTGCGCATTATCCATCTCCAACCCTTTGTGCTTTCTCAACTCATAATAGGTTTGTGCGTAATCCTCAAATCTACCATTGTTCGGAACATCTACTATATTGACTTTATCAAGCTGCAGCCCCAACTTTGTTATTTTGTCACGCATGACCTTTTCATTTCCTAGTAATGTCAGGTCGACCACATCCCTCCGGGACAATATCTCTGCGGCCTGTAAAATTCTCTCATCCTCTCCCTCAGGCAAGACAATATGCTGTTTCCGGCTTTGGGCCCTCTTAATAAGCCTGTATTCGAACATTTTGGGAGTCACTATGGATACTTTTGTTTTGATGATTTTTTCTCTCAACTCTTCAAGTTCAACATTTTTTTCAAAAGCCTCAAGTGCTTGAGCCACTTTAATGGTGTCATCCGGATCTATAACCGCATGGATATTATCAGCCATACGGGCTGCTTCAAAAGTATTTTCTTTGACACTTAAAATAGGGATCTTCTCGTCATAGCCTTCGATCAATTTAAGGATCGGTTCCTGAGGTATCAGCCCTCCCGTCAAAATAATCCCTGATATACTGGGCATAGAGGAAGACGAGAGCGCTGACAGACAGCCGACAATGACATCAGCCCTGTCTCCTGGAGTGATGACGATATCTCCGTTTGAAACCCTGGTCAGAACATTCCACAACTGCATGGCTGCTACACCGAATCCCCCAACATGTCGGTTCAATTTCACCTGTCCGGAAACAACCCGCGCATTCAGTGCTTTGGCCACTTCCCCGACAGTGGGATACTGAAGGGACTTGATATTGGGAATGCTGAACACAAGACTGTCTTTCACAAGAGGATTGCCTTTCAGTTTAGATACGATCCTATCCCCCTTTTCAGCTCTGTTCACTATGATAGCCACTACTTTACAGTGTTTTTCAATGAAGGATTCCAGAGAGGTCTCAACTGACCTGATCACATCTTCCTCAGATCTGTTATAGGCATTCGTGGATAAAACCACAGGACATCCCAGGTTGTTGGCGATGTCCGCGTTGATGTCAAACTCAAAAGCAGATGTGGCCCCTTCGAAGTCAGTCCCTTCGCACAAAACAAAATCATAGTTTTCTTCCAAATATTTATACTTGGTTACAATCTTCTCAATCAGTTCATCATATTTTCCTTGAGACAGCATTTCATTGGCTTCATCAGTGGAAAAGCCGTACATCTTATCATAAGGGATATCAAGATTATAATAACCTGACATCAGATTGATATCATCATCCTTTGTTTTCTTATTAGAATCCACGTATATAAGAGGGCGAAAAAAAGCTACTTTATCCACATTTCTTATGAGCATCTCTGTCAGACCGAGTGAAATGACTGATTTGCCGCTTTTTCTTTCCGTTGACGTCACATACAAATTGTCTGCCATATCAATATCTCCTGTAAAAATTCACATTCGAAGCCTTTTTGTGTGGATTTTATCTCCCCCGTATTTTATCACAGACTTCCTCTGCCCTCCCCATATCCATATAGATCAAGAAGGATATTTATAACACAAACCTGCCGTCTTTTCAATCTGAAAAAAAGGCTTTGGCTAAGAACAAAAAACAGAATAATTCCTGTTTTTTTGTTACAATGAACATTGCCATTTTTTTATGAATAGGTCAGTTTATGATGGATAATGCTATGGCTCAATACAATGTGGGGACGGCCGGCTGGAGCTATAAAGACTGGGAAGGGATCGTTTACCCGAGAAAAAAGCCATCAGGTTTTCATGCCTTGAGGTTTTTATCCCAGTATATTGATTTTATGGAAATCAACAGCACGTTCTACCGGATGCCCATGTTCAACTTTGCTCTTTCCTGGATTAAAAAAGTCGAACAAAATCCGGACTTTCTGTTTGCTGTCAAGCTCCATCAAGACTTTACCCATCAAGATAAAAATCCCTCTCAAAAACAAGCAGATGAGTTCAGATTCGGGATCGAACCGCTTTCAGCAAACAACCGCCTGGGCGCTGTACTCATGCAGTTTCCCTGGTCTTTCTCCCTTTCCACCAAAAACAAACTTTATCTGGAACGTTTGTTCCGCATGTTTTCCGGACTGCCTCTTGCTTTGGAAATAAGGCACAGTTCCTGGGATAATCCCGAGTTTCTAAAATTCCTCTCCGATCATAAAGTGGCTTTCTGCAACATCGACCAGCCTGTGTTCCGGTCATCAATCAAACCCACATCCTATGCCACAAATCCTGATTTCACCTATGTGAGGCTTCACGGCAGAAACTATAAAAATTGGTTCAGAAAAAATGCAGGTAGGGATGCGCGTTATGATTATCTTTACCCTGACGAAGAGCTCAATCAGTGGATCAACCGCATAAAAAACCTGGGCGGAAAATCCAAAAAGACCTTTGTGGTGACCAACAATCACTACAGGGGACAGGCCCTGACAAATGCCATACAGATAAAAAACAAACTGACGAACCAAAAATTGGATGTGCCCAGAGAGCTGGTCGAAACCTATCCTGAGCTCAAAAAGGTCATCAAAGATATTGCTAAAGGCCAGAGCGATTTGTTTGGTAAAGATTAAGACATTAGAAAGTTTAATCCACTGCAGGCCAACCCGGGTGATGAACGAGTCAAGGTTGCTGCAGATTAACAATCTCACCTCTTAAATCACCCCTAAAGGTGATTGACCGGTTTCTTTCAAAGACGTAATTTATATATGTTCATTCAAAAGATGTTTGGCAGCGGGATGCAAAAAAAGATACTCATCATTGATTACAACAGGACATCCTTATCCTCTCTCAAGAATCTTCTGCAAGAGCAGGGATACCAGGTGATAGCAGCCAAAGACGGCCTGGAAGGCAAATCCCAATTCTATGAGGAAAAGCCTGACCTTATTATCATGGAACCCTTCCTGTCAAAGCTCCATGGATTTGACCTTCTTGAAGAAATCTCCGAATCATTTACCATACAGATAAATCTTCTCATGATGACTAATTTTTATTCTGAAGCAGCCTGTCAGAGCTATGTTCTTAAATATTTCAATAATTCCGCTTTCATTACCAAACCGTACAAAGAAAAGGAGATGATATCAAAGGTATCTGAATTATTAAATATAGACACAGAAATGTCACCCAGAGATAAAAGAGCTTCAGAGGCTTTTCTGGAAAAGAAAGAAACCGAGAAAAAAGCCGCGAGTTCCTCACCTCAGGAAAGACAAAATAAACTAAACGGAGAGAAAGAGATTGATAGTCTGTATGAGGAATATTTAGCTAAAAAGAGAGATAAAGCACAGCCAACAAACCTCACAAGTGATAAAAGCAGAGAGATAGATGAGATCCTCAAAAGCAAACTGGCTGAATTCGCCCACCCCGCAAACAAACAGAAAGCTCCGGTTAAACCGCCTCTTCAAGAGGAAGAAATAAAGGAAGAAAAAAAAGAAGGGAAAACAATTCAGGAAAGCCGGAAAGAAGAAGAAAAGAAACACAAAGATCCTGAAAAAAAATACAGAAGAGCTTCCCTTTTTAATGAATATTCTGCTGAAGAAAATAAAAAAAAGATACCCAGGTGGATACTGTTTGCATCTGGCTCTGTCATTCTGGGATTGACTCTTATTCTGTTAGTAGCTCTTCCTAAAAATTCCCATAAAAAACAGGAAGCCTCTCAACAATTTTATAAGTCCGCTGCAGCAGAACAAATCGACCCGGAGATAGAAGATGCTGCCTCTGTCGATACACCTATAACCATCTCGGAAGAGTATCCAGCCGGGCCACAAGATCCAGGAGAAGAGGCTGAGAGAAAAACCCAAATCGCTTCAGAGCGGCCTGCCTCTCCCCCGGAATCCTTGCCATCTGAAGAACAAAATCAAGATGTGGTGGAAGCTCCGGCAAAAACCGCAGACACCATCCGGGAAAGCCAGGAGGAGAGCATCACCCCGCTGCCTCCTCCGGATTTCAAACAGATTCCTCAGCCCAAAATCGAAGAACTTATAGATCATGTCCTACCGGAATCCAGACCCAACAAAGAGGAACAAAAGACCGAGGATCAAGAACCTGCGGAAACACCCGAACCTGCACCTGAGAAAAAAATCGAAACAGGGGATATCATTGCTTTGAATGAAGTGGACAGCCCGCCGGAGCTCGTCAAAAGAGTCGAGCCGGAATACACTCCTGCTGCATTAAAATACAAAGTGAGCGGTAAAGTGGTGCTGGTCATTTTGGTTTCTGAAACAGGGGATGTGATTGAGACCAGAATAGTCCAGGGGATCGAGAATTCATACGGTCTTAACGAAAATACAGAAAGAACCATAAAGAAGTGGAAATACAAACCAGCTGTCAAGAACGGAGTGAGAGTCAAGGTCTGGAAAACAGTAGCCATTGTGTTCTCCGAAAAATAGAGCGGGAGTGAATCCCAATAAAACCACACAAGGTACAGGCAAAAAATAAAGGACCGGAATGATCCAGATCACTCGTGCAAAGAGAGAAAAGCACAGTTGAAAATCTTGACGCGCCCGTTCTCGCTCCTGCGGATCCTGCCCCGCACATAACAGGCCGGCGGCGAACCAAAAGGAACACATTTCTTTGTGCCTGCTCCTTCGATCATGCCTGTTTCGTCTGAAAAAAGAAAGAAATACGTTTCCCCCTGCCTGACCTTTTTCCTGCGCGCGTCCATAACCCGGACCATAAGCTCCACGATCTGTCCGGCCCTGTATTCCAGGTCTTTGATCCGCAGAGCCGGCCTTTTCGCGTTAAAAAGATTGAGAGCATCTCCTGTGGGATCAAACCCCAGAGAGTCAATCAGCATCTTCTCTTTCCGTGCCTTTTCCATCTCGGGAATCTTTTCTGTTCCTCCGCTGCCTTTATAACCATTCAGGACCTGCTCTGCCCTTCGGGGCTCCAACGGGTCCAAAGCCCCTGACTTGACCAGAGAGAAAAGCTCCGCCCTGGTCACAGAAACCCTGGCAAGAAAATCATCCAGAGAGCGGTAAGGGCCTTTTCGGCGTTCTTCTATTATCTTTTTGGCCGTGCTGGTCTTAAGGCGCTTTATGGACAAAAGCCCCACCCTTATGCAGGAGCCCTCCTCTTCGAAGTCATAATCACTGTGTGCGACATCCGGGGGCAGAACCTTGATCCCAAGCCTTTTGGCTTCCTCTATATAGACCGGGAGGCTGTAATAACCTCCGCCGGCATTCAAAACAGCTTTGAGATACGGCAGAGGATGATGGGCTTTTAAATAAACGGACTGATAAGCCATGCACGCATAGGAGGCACTATGAGCTTTATTAAAAGAGTAGGAAGAAAATTGCTCCATATGATTCCATATCTTTGTTATCTCGGTGCGTGTGTATCCTCGCTTTTGCGCTCCTTGAAAAAACTTATCTTTCAAGGCGGGACAGGGCGATTTCTTTTTCAGTTCCCTGCGCAGTGTGTCTCCCTCTTCTGAACTCATGCCGGCGACTCTCTCAGCCACCTGCATGACCTGCTCTTCATAAAGGAGAAGCCCTCCGGTCTCAGGAATGATTCCGGAGAAAAACGGGTCATTGGCAGATGACCTGCCCTCACGCGCCTGGAGCACGGCCTTTTTTGTCCCGCTTTGCGTCGGCCCCGGCCGGATCAACGCTAAAGCCTGGGTCAGCCCGTAGATATCATCCGGCTTCATTCGGGAAAGCAGATTCATCATGGCCGGACTCTCGACCTGAAAGCATCCTATGGTCTGTGCGCGGGAGAGAAGGAGAAAGCTCTTTTTGTCATTCCATGGAATATCCTTTATGTTCAGCTCATTTTTCGTCCCGGAAATCGCGGCCAGCCCTCGTACGGAAAGAAGGTCCAGCTTAATGAGCTTCAAATCTTCCACCGCATCCCGGTCAAAATGACACATGATGAGGCCTTTTGCTGATTTTTCCAGAGGAAGATACCGGCTGACCGGCGGGGGTGTCAAAAGAACACCTCCCACATGAAGAGAACTTTCACCGTAGACCGAAGTCAATTCCGAGGCAGCCCTCCAGATCTCCTTACAGCCGGGCGGAGGGTGATGCTTTTTCAGATAATCAGGCTCCACAAAATAGGGGACCTTCTTGCTGAGCGCCCTCGACTCTGCCGGAGGCAGGCCAAATGCCCGCGCCGTTTCATAAACAGCGGAACGGGCCCGGTAGTTTTTGAGGCTGCACACAAAAGCCGCCCCAGTTTTTCCCTTTCCGTAATTCTCCAGAACATACTCCAGCACCCGGTCTCTGTATCTGGAATCAAAGTCCAGGTCAAAATCCGGAGGGTCCTTCCGGCCCTGGTTTAAAAACCGGGCAAAATAAAGGTCAAAATCAACCGGATTGATATGGGAGATCCCCAGAAGATAGGCCAGAAAAGAAGAGGCCCCGGAGCCTTTGAGATTATAAAGGATCCCCTCCCGCCGTGCAAAACGCACCACATCATGGACCACCTGGAAATAAGGACCGAATCCTGTTTTTTCAACCGCCTGCAGCTCTATCCGCGCCCGCTGCCTCTCTCTCCAGCTCAGGGATTTCTTCTGCTGCATTGTTTTCATGACCATATCCCTGAACGACTCTGGGAAAAGGCCTTCAGGCAGTCCGGGAACGATGTTTTCCAGAGTGAAAGAGCACTTTTCAGCCACTTCAAGAGTCCTTCTAAAAAACTCACTGACTTTGCTGCCAAACTTTTTCAGTGCCAATTCCTGCTGGAGCGGGCCGAAAAACTTCATCCGGGACTTCCATTTTGTCCATTCCGGAGGGAAAGGCCGTTTTTCATGGATAGAGTGAGTAAGGATAAGCCTTTTCGGATTTCCAATAAACTTCAGGGGATTGGCCCAAACCCCGGGCAGAGAGTACACCCCGGCCCAGTGCACTACCTTTTCAAAGTTTTGAAAATCCGCTCCCAGGTAGAAATCCGGACCAGCCGCGGCTTTGAGCCCCTCCGGAAACTCACTCTCCCCCGCCTGGGGGATATAGACCACCACAAGACCCCGGACCTGTTTTATCTCCCTGCTGTTAAAGATCTCCATCAGGTTCCAGTATCCGGTCCGGTTTTTAACCACAAACAGAAGCTTTCTCTTTTGGACGGTCAATTCACAGCCGTACAAAGGGACTATTTTGTTTCTGCGGGCTGCTTCCTTCCAGCGTCCCCATGCGTAAAAAACCTCCCTATCTGAAAGACATGCCGCAGCCATTCCCCTGTCTTTTGCCCAGAAAGCCAGCTCATCCGGAAGCACACTCCCTTTGCCTTTGCTGTACACGGAGTGAACCCGCAGGGGAACAAACATCACTTTCTCATTGACCTCCAAAAACCATGACCTGTTCCGTTAAAAATGACAAAAGCCAGAGGCTATTTGGTGAGAGAAGCTGTTTTCAGTATAAAACCGCGCTTCTTTGTGAAGCCGTACACATCGTCCAGCATCTTCTCCCTGGCGGTAAGAAGGGAGCCAAACCCGTATTTCTCTCTCACTTCGAAAACAGCCGTGCCCAGACGTTCTTTATGGAGAGAGTGAGGCTCAAAAAGCGAAAGGGTCCGGCTTCTGACCAGGTCAGAAGACTTGACTCCCACCAGACGGAGTGACAAACGAGCTCCCTTAAAAAGCTCTAAAAACAGCTCCCGGGCTATCCGGTAGATATCATCCATTTCCTGGACCGGATTCACCAGAAGCCTGCGGCGGACTTCGGTCTTGAAATCAGACCACCTGACCTTGACCTCTATGATATGGCTGAAGCAACGGTCTTTTCTCAGAGCCAAACTCAAACGGTCACAAAGATAGGCCAGGTGAGCCAGAAGGAGCCGCCTCTCCCATATATCCTTGAGAAATGTGGTCTCACGCGAAATCGATTTCTGCTCTCCGGATGACTCCAGAGGCCGGTCGTCAATACCATGGGATTGAAGACGGATCTCCTCTCCCCTTAATCCGAAAAGTGTCCTCAGAGCCTCCCTGGGCAGCCCCCAGAGGTCTTTGATCTTCCGTATGTTGAGCATATCAAGTTCAGCCCGGGCTTTGAAGCCGATTCCCGGAAGAGCCTCTATGGGAAGCTCCTTAAGAAAGGACTCCTCGCAGCCCGGTTTTACTTCCACCAGCCCCCCGGGTTTGGCTCTGTTGGTTGCCAGCTTGGCTATAGTCTTGTTAGGCCCTACGCCCACGGACACAGAGAGTCTTAATTTTTTCTCCACGGTCTGCTTTATCTGAGCGACCGTTCTTGAGAATGAGGAATAAAGCGCGCCACAGCGGCTGAGGTCCAGATAAGCCTCATCCAGGGAAGCCATCTCCATATCCGGAGTGTACCGCGAAAGGATCCGACGGAAATTCCTGGAAAAAGCCGTATAGACCCGGTGGTCGCCCCTTATAAATATGCCGTTAGGGCAGAGCTGATAAGCCTTTTGCAGCGGCATGCCCGAATGCACCCCGTACTTTCTGGCCTCATAGGAAGCTGTGGACGCAACGCCTCTTTCATGAGGAAGTCCGCCCACGATAACAGGTTTTCCCTCAAGAGAGGGGTCCAGAAGCTTTTCCACAGAGGCAAAGAAAGCATCAATATCAATATGGACAATACACCGTCTTCTCAATTCTATCGCTCCTTATTTTTAAACTCGGAAAGCCGGGCCGACCGGGTCAGTACTTCCGCAGGACTCCGATAACCCGCCCGATTATTTTCAGTTCTGAGACCTGTATGGGTTTGAACTCAGGATTCTCAGGGACCAGAAAAATATTCCCGTTATCGATCTTTAGTCTCTTTAACGTTATGGAACCGTCATCGAGAAAGGCCACCACCATCTCTCCTGAATGAGCCGTATGGGTCCTCTCCAAAAGAACCCTGTCCCCGTCGTCTATATAAGCATCCACCATGCTTTTCCCTTCGACAAGAACACAGAAAACATTTCCCTTCTTGCGCCCCAGCATCCACTCGGGAACATCCACGGCCTCTTCCCTGCTGTCAAAGACCTCCCTGGGATCTCCGGCAGGGACCAGGCCGACCAAAGGCACCTGGACATGAGGCTCCAAAGAAGAGGCTCCCGCGAGCTTGAGCTCCCCTCCCTCTTTTCTCAGATAACCCTTTTTCTCTATACTGGAGATATGCTTGAACACGGCGGAGGGGCTTTGAATGCCGAGTATCCCGGCCAGCCGCCGTATGGTAGGCGCATAGCCGTGCTTCCGGATGAAATCCTCCACTGCCTGCAGAACCTTTTTTTGCCTTTCGGTCAATTCCAGCCTTTGTCTGTTCACCATTTTGTTCACCTGTATTAGATAAGATAATCCCAAAGCAAAGCTTTGTCAAGAAAAAAATTATAGGATGTCCCCGTCTGTTATTGTTGGATCAGGCGGCTATTTCCACACCGGGAGTTTCGGCCTGTCTTTGTCTTTGTCGCCATTTTTATCTGATTTCTTTTTCAGCGAATAAGGCAGTCCGTCGGTTATCCATTTTCCAGCATCCCGGCCCTTCAGATAGTGGTCGAAATATTCCTTCAACCGTTTCTGGATATCCAGGCGGTTGCTCTTTTTTCTCAGGCCATGGCCCTCGCCGCGATAGGACAAAAAGACGACCGGCTTTTTCAGATAACGCAGGATGCTGTAGAAACCAAAGGAATGTTCCCACTGCACGACGGTGTCCACGCTCCCGTGAAACAGCAGCAGCGGTGTATTCATGTTTCCGGCGTTAAAAACCGCGGATTCCGAGAGGAACATCCCGGTGTCGCTGACGGGATCGTTTGCCAGTCGTCCCTGTCCGGTCATGTAGTAATCCTGTTCATTGCTGCCGTCCCCTACAATATCAATGTTGAATCCCTGAACCAAGTTGCTGACCCCCGCCCCCGCGGCGATGGCAGCAAACTTATTATCCTGGGTCGAAATAAACATACCGCAGTGGCCTCCAAAGCTGAATCCCTCATATCCGATGCGTTTTTCATCCACATATCCCAGTTCCATGACCTTCTCGATGGCGGCGTCAATGCACTTGTGCATATCCGAGTGAGGTGTCCCGACATTAAAATGAATATCAGGGCGAAGGACAAGATAACCGTCGGAAACATACATCATCTCACAGATGCTGGAACCCGACAGTCGTGGGGCGGCGTAATTGTACAGGGTTTGTGACATTTTTTCGTAGGAATACACAATCATCGGGAGTTTCCGTCCCTTTTGATAACCATCAGGAATACTCAGCACCCCCTGCAGCGGGACTCCGTCGTCGTTGGTGTAATCGATCAGGATACGGCGCCCCCACTTATACTGGTCCTGCTGCGGATTGGTGGTCGTGATTTTTTTTCGTTCCGAGAAATCGGTACGGCTCAGATACGCCTCGGGGAAGTTCCGGTAATCCCCCATCATGAAGATGAGGGCATCTGATTTTTTTGATCGAATCAACCCGCTCCGCCATCTTGAACCGGAGAAGGACGCCGGCTCGTAGATGAGTTCCTTTAACGCGCCATTCTCCAACCGGAAATACCCGGCGTATTTGTTCATAGTGTTGAAAGCGGATAAAATGACGGGGGAGGAGAGATCGATATACCGCTCCTCGATCTCTGTTTCTCTTCTAAAACTCAAATCATCAAACCGGAACCGAACGGAATGCTTTGAGGTGACGGATTCCGTCATATTTTTCGCCCCGGGACTTCCGTCGAGGGGGAGCAGCCACAGGTCATGCTTGTGATTCACGATGACGGCCTTTTGATCCTTGACCCACCCCACAAGACCATAGGACGGGCTGTAGCCGTAGCGGTCGTATTCCTTGTTGACAAAAGACACATCCAAACCCGACGTGATGTTGATCCGTTTGTCCTCCGCAAAACCATAATACCAGTAATGTCCATCCTTCCACAGGATCAGGCTTTCCCCGTCGGGGGATAGGTCCACGCTTCCATCGTATTTTCTTTCAATGAGCTTTTTTTCG
The DNA here is from genome assembly GCA_964611275.1 of uncultured Eubacteriales bacterium. Lineage (GTDB taxonomy): Bacteria > Acidobacteriota > Aminicenantia > Aminicenantales > Aminicenantaceae > WJMT01. The sequence goes on along the minus strand of CAZSZS010000040.1, from coordinate 2,667 downwards.
CCCGTTTTGAGGTTGATCCGGTACAAGTCGTATTTTCTGACATCCCAGTCTGAAACATAATCCCGGTTGTCCGTTCCGACGGCCCACGTGTCGGTCCCGGGGCTGATAAGCAGCCGCTGCATCGTTTTGTCGGTCAGGCGGACGAGTTTGCCGGACTTGAGAAAAAAGACCGCATCATACACGACATTCTTATTTCTCTCCTCTTCAATCATTCGCTGGGAGAGAAGCTTTTTATCCTTCCAGTGCCAGACATCAACCGTCGGTTCCTCTTCGCTTTCTTCATCTTTCTTTTCTTCCTTGGCATCGAGGGGCTCATAATCTCTGATTTTGATAAAAAGACGCGCCCCATCACGGCTCCAGGTTATTTTATTGGCATAATTGGCGAATTTTACGGCGGGGCCCATGTTGTCCGGCATTCCATCGATCTCCTTCACCTTGTATTCCGACGAATCGGGATTTTCGGAATCGATTCCGGAAATCACGACAATTCTCATGTTCTCGAAGTCGATTTTTTCCTTCACCTTATTGTATTTCAGAGCAGCCAGACTGTCCTTGTCCTTGTTCCAGGACAGGTTGGAATAGATAAAATTTCCGGTCTGCAGCGCCCGGGTCGTTTTCCCTTCGGGATGATAAAGATAGATGCCGTTCCCCCGTTTGTCTTCGGAGGAGATGGTGTAGGCGATATAAGCGGTGTTCTTTTCGATAATAAACTCACCGATGTTTCCGATATAGTGTTCCCGGCCGTGATCCAGATCATAAACCAGGAGACTGTTTTTATCACTGGTGATGAAGAAGCCGGCATCTTCCATGAACAGGTATTCGGCATTCGATTCATACCGCCGGGTTTTCCCCGTTTTGAGATTTTTGAGTTCAATGATTTTTTTACTTTTCCCTTTGTCCTTGTCCTCCGCTTCATTCTTTTTGTCCGATTCGGGTTTGATCTGATAGGCGATCCAGTCGGACGCCGACGAAAATTTCGGGGTGTTTCCCTTTGGAATTTGGTATTTGACACCGGTTTTTGCATGACAGATATAAAGAATATCCGTCCGGAAATTGTCACCATAGAGATCAATATCCCTTTTGTCCCGATCGCTTTTTTCGTCCTTTGACGCCTTTTCCGCTTCAGGCTCCTCGTTCAGGGAATAGATCACCGTGTACCACTCGCCGTTGTCTGAGAGAGTCACAGAATGACTCCGCCACAATGACACATCGTCGATGGTGAGCGTTTTTTTCTCCCCCTGCGCCTGAAGGTGAAGGACACAGGCGAAGCATAAAAAAATGACACAAACACGGAATGAAATATTTTTGGCTGAGATCATCTTTCGACTCCTTTTTTTATTTTCTCTTAGGTCAGATATATACCAACTCCGGATTTTTTTCCAGGATTTCTTTCATCACACAATTTCAGGATCAAGAGAAGGCAAAGCTGCTCAGCATCTTTTATGAATAACCTATTTTAAAGGGCTTTGATGAAATAAAACGTCATAACTCCGGAGGCGGCAAGCTTGAGCACCATGCTCACCATAAAGCCTATGAACACGCCCCATCCTGCTCTCAACGCCTCGGATCCGGATTTTCCGGCCAAGCATTCGGCTGCAAACGCACCCAAAAAGGCTCCGATAATCATTCCGAAAGGAGGGGCATAGATCAGACCGATGATCATGCCGACCACAGCCCCCCAAAATCCGGCTCTGGATGAGCCGAACTTCCTGGCACCGGCCGCAGGCATCACATAATCCAGGGCCATGACAAAGAGGGTGATGCCTGCCATGAGCAGCAGGAATCCCGCACTGAAAGGCTCCCACTTTTTGGCTATGGATAACAGGATCAAAGCGAGAAAGCTAAAAGGAGGGCCTGCGATTCCGGGAAGGATACAACCCACAATCCCGATGATGAGAAACAGAAAACCAATCACAATGAGAACGACCGTCACAACCAGACCTCACTTTCTTTTGAACCGGTCTCCCAGGGAAAAAGCAGGCCCTATGAAACGGCCCGTTCCATAATAAGCGTAGCTCACAGGAGCAAATATGAGCGGCTTTACTTTATCAAGCATGGGAAGGCCGTCTTCACCCAGCACTGATTCCTCGGCCTTCACATCCACAATGGTTCCTATAAACTGTGTGTGCACGCCCACTTTATGGGTATCGCTCAATCGGCACTCAAGAATGACGGGACATTCTTTGACAGAGGGCGCATCCACAAACTCTGCCTTTTCTGCCGTAAGACCGGTAACAGCAAATTTATCCACTTCTTTCCCTGAAACCATTCCTACATAATCCGCCTCCGCCGCGTGTTCTTCTGAGGGGACACTCACGGTGAATGCTTTTCTCTCCATTATGCTCTGAAAGGTGTACCGACTTTCCCTTAAAGAGACGGTGATGCTGGGGGGATCAGAACAGCATATGCCGCCCCATGCCGCAGTCATAAGATTCGGCCTCCCGGAGCTGTCATAAGAGCCCACTATGAGCACAGGCGCCGGGTAGACGATAGGTTTCGCTCCCAATGATTTTTTCATGAATTCTCTCCTCTGAATCGATTATAATAAAAAAACAAGCCATTGGCTATTATCGATCAATCAAACACATCCCATAATCAGAAGTATTCATTAAATACCTGCTATTCACGAGTCGAGATTGTAGCAGATGCGAGGCGCAGGGTATGAAG
>CAZSZS010000039.1:0-23371 GCA_964611275.1 uncultured Eubacteriales bacterium | reverse complement strand
CTTGTGGAACAATACGCAGCCGGTCAAATACAAGCTGAGACAGGAACCTCCTTTGAGGCTTACACCAGAGCAGGGAACGGCTACAACTATTTTCTCCAGCCTATCCAGGATATCCATCTCAAATCACACCTCACAAATGAGATAAAACCCAACGGGAATATCCTGTATGTCTACATCATGATCGCCATTGCGGTTTTTGTCATCATCATCGCCTGCATCAATTTCATGAATCTGGCCACAGCCCAATCATCAACCCGAGCCAGAGAAGTGGGAATACGTAAGATCATCGGCTCCACACGCGGGCCTCTTGTCCGTCAGTTCCTCATCGAATCCATTTTGACGGGACTGGTCAGCACATTTCTTGCGGCTGTCCTGATACAAATGTTCCTTCCGGTTTTCAATCATCTCCAGAACAAACAGCTTGAAATAAATTTCATAACAGATCCACTTAACCTGATTATCCTCCTATGTATAGGGTTAGTGGTGGGAATTTTGGCTGGGATATACCCGTCATTTTTTCTCTCCTCGTATGAGCCTTCCACAATACTTAGAGGGAGATTCGCCAGATCCCAGAAAGGAGTCCGCCTCAGAAATGCACTGGTCGTTTTCCAGTTCATACTTTCCATTGTGCTCATTTCCATGACCATGATCGTCTTCAGACAGATAGATTTCATGCAGAATAAAGATTTGGGTTTTGAAGAAAACAACCTTATTGTGGTGGAAAGAGCCTACATTCTTGGCAACCAGCTGGACGCCTTCAAGCAGGAAATAAAAAAAATCCCTGGTGTGATGGATGCGGGCGCCTCCAATACACTCATCCAGGGAGGTTATTACTACGGAGTGATGTTTAGAGACCAACTGAATCCTGAAGTAAAAACCACCAGGGGCATGACCATAGACGATGACTTTACGGAAACCATGGGAATAGAGCTTCTGGAAGGACGTGATTTCTCAAAGGAATTCAATGACGAATGGAATGTGATCATCAACCAGGCTGCAATAAGGGAATTCGGATGGGACAATCCTATCGGCATGAAGCTCAGACGGATGGGAGGTGAAAATGATGTCACCGGGGACTACACCGTTATCGGAGTGGTTAAGGATTTCCATTACAATTCGCTTCACGAAGACATTGATTCTTTTGTTTTCTTTACTCTTCCTGAGACATTTATCGAAGAGCAGGGAGGACAACAAGGATTTTTCCCGTATCTCAGTGTGAAAATTAGACCGGAAAATATATCCTCTACTTTAGCTTCTCTGGAACAGAAATGGAATGAATTCAATTCCCAAGAGCCTTTCTCCAGCTTTTTTCTAAATGAAAAACTGAATGACCTTTACAGCAATGAAAAGGCATCAGGACAGATCTTCACTGTTTTCTCAGTACTGGCCATTATCATCGCCTGTATCGGACTCTTCGGCCTATCCGCCTATATGACGGAGCAGCGGACCAAAGAGATCGGCATCCGCAAGACCCTGGGGTCCACTTCCTCTCAAATCGTGATTCTCTTATCAAAAGATTTTGCCAAACTCCTCTTATTAGCCTTTTTGATATCTGTTCCCACCGGATATTTTATCATGACCAAATGGCTCCAGAATTTTGCTTATAGAATAAACCCCGGAATTCTCGTTCCGGTCATAACCCTCTTTATCACTTTCTCGATCGCTTTTCTCTCCGTGAGCTTCAAAGCTGTCAAGGCCGCTTTGAGCAATCCTGCTGATTCGCTTCGGTATGAATAAGGATTTGGACCAGCTGGAACTACGACTTGTTCATCATCCAGGATAAATAATTGACTTAAATTGTTCTTTATGAGTACACTGTTTGACGGGTCTGCTGAGAGCGAGATATTTTATGATATAAAGTAACCGTTTTATAAAGGAAAGGAAAATCATGCGAAGACTCTTCATCCTATTTATTGCCGGAATGTGTGTTTTATCCATGGCTGCCCAGAAAACGCGGCCCATCCGGGATGATGTAGGTTTCTGCTGGGACCTGGAAAGCATGCATAAGCTTGTGGAGTATCTTGAAAGCCAGGAAAACAGGGCCTTTGAAGGCCAGGGGCTAGTGGCAGCCATTTCTCCTCACGATGATTATCTCTATGCCGGAAGAATCTACTACCCTCTCTTCAACATTCTAAAGACCAAAGAAGTGGTCATCTTCGGCGTCACCCACGGCACAGTCCGCAGCGAAATCAGCGGCCTCCAGAACATATTGATCCTGGACGACTTTGAATATTGGCCCGGCCTGAAAGAGCCTATCTCTGTATCCGGTCTCAGGGAATACATCAAAGAGCGGCTCGACCAGAAGTTTTTTATCACAAATAACAGGGCCCATGAGATCGAGCATTCCATCGAAGCCCTTCTTCCCTTTCTTCAATATTTCAATCCTGAGGTCAAGATCACTCCCATCATGGTCACACCCATGCCTTTTGCCCGAATGGATGAGATCTCAGAAAAGCTGGCCAAAGTGATTGCTGATTACATGAATGAAAAAAATCTTAAGGCCGGAAAAGATATCTTTTTTCTCATCTCCTCGGACGGCAACCATTATGGGAAAGACTTCAACAATTCGCCTTTCGGCGAAGGGGAAAAAGCCTGGAAAACAGCCCTAGAGTTCGACAAGCGCCTCATAAGGACTTATCTTACCGGGAACATTGAAAGCCACAAAATAAATGGATTGACCCAAGAACTTTGGGGTGAGACTTATCTGGATTACCGGAATACCTACTGGTGCGGGAAATACTCTATTCCGTTCGGCCTCCTCGCCACAGAAAAGGTCCTGGCACAGTCCCAGAAAAAAAAGATAAACGGCACACTCTTCCACTTTTCCGATACATACAGCGAAGGCGTGCTGCCTCTCAAGAAAACAGGGATGGGGACCACAGCTCCTTTCTCGCTCCGCCACTGGGTCAGTTTTTTCTCTATCGGATATTATTTAGAGTAAACAATCTCACTTCTCGCCAATAGTGATGTTCCCGTCAGAAGTCCGGATGCGTATTCTCCCTTTTCCTCCGTTTATCTCGCCGGATTTGGAATGACGTTCATCTTCAAAATTCTCAATATTCTCCAACTCAATACGTATCCGCCCATCATCGGAATAGGTGTAAAACGAAGTGGAAAACCCTCTCTCAAGACTGACCCGAACCGGACCGTCGTCTGTCTTTATGTCCGCATTTAATGTGTCTGATGCCAAAAGGTTAAGATCGATATCCCCATCATCAGCCCTTATATACAGCTTTTCGGCCTTTGTCCGGTCAATAATCACGTCCCCATCATCCGAAGTGATATCAAAAAAGCCGCTGGAATTCTGGATCTGAGCATCGCCGTCTTCCATATCCAGCCTGCATTCAGGCATCTCACATCCGGAAAGACGTATATCCCCGTCATCAACGGAGATGGATAAAGTTCCCTTGAATTTTTCTATTCCAATGTTACCATCCTCTCCCCAGATCCTCGTCCTGCTTGCATCAATATCCTTAAGTTCCAAATCACCATCATCCAGCCTGCATTCGATCTCCTCTCTCCATCCTTCGATGCTCACGTCTCCATCATCCCCCTTTAAATCCAGCCGTATGTAATTCGGTGCCTTGATCTCATACATATATTCATATCTTTTCACATTGATGTAACCTATGGTAAAACCGTATCTTTCTTTCTCAGTCACATATACTGAACTCCCTCTCTGGCTGAATTCGACATCAAAATCATGCTCCCGCCCGATTCCGACTCTGTCAACATCAGCTCTGTAATTCACTTCCACATCAATACGGTCCTCGTTCCAAGGGATGATTATCACATCACCGTCTCCGTAGGTAAGATGAAGCACATCCCCTTGTTTGACATCAAAGGCCTGATGAAAATGCTTGTTGATTTCCTTTGCCGGTGCAGAACCTATGAATAAAGTCAGAATAACGAGAAATAAAACAATCAGCATGAATTTTTTCATGTCAACCTCCTAATAAAATCATCCTTTAGTAGATTAAACGAAAATCCTGAGTAAAAAGTTCATTTTATTGAAAAAAATTTCGTAATGACTGCCCGGCCTTAAAAGAAGACCTTGATCCCTAAATTTGCTGACAATCCCCCTAAATCCAGCTCAAGTGTTTCTCCCCCCTCTTCCCATTGAGTTGTCAGAGGATGCTCTACCTCTCTTTTCGCAAGGATGTATCTTCCGGAAGCATAAAAAGCCACTCTGTTCGTTATGTAAAAATCCATGCCTCCTGAAAAATTAAAACCGAGCTTATTGACATTTGTCTTTTCGAATTCAACCTCTACGATATCTATATCATGCGTCCAATCCCAGTAAAAAGTCTCTTCGTAGATAATATCATGAAGCAGATCCATCTTACCTGAGATGTAGCTAATACCGGCCCCGACAAACGGCCGGATGCTTCCGGAAGTAACAGGATGAAAGTTAACGATAAAACTAAAGACTGTTTCCTTAAAAAACGGATTGGCTTCTTCCTCGTCAGATGCAATATCATCCCATAGAAATATATTCGGAAGGCTGAATCCATAGATTCCATCCAGCGATTTGGAAAATACGTTCAAACTGGCCGCTATTTCAAGGCTATCCGCAATGTAGAATCCTGCTCCGGCACTGAATCCAAGGGCATCTGCATTTTCCACATAATCTCTTATAGTCATATCTTCGCCCCAAAGCATATCCATGTATTCGTAATTATATCCTGCTTGAATAAATGATAACGAACCTCCTACATCAATGCTGGCTATATTCCGCCTGGGTGTCCATTTGGACGTGTAAGTCCTCTGGCCTGAATTTTTTGATTCTGCAAACCCCGAAAGAACCAGAAAAATCATGAATAAGCATACAGAAAAAACCTTTAAAATAGTTCTTGCTCTCATCACCTCTCCTTTTTTGGTCCTATTCTTTCTTTTCTTCAGGTTCTTCGGGTTTTTTCAAAGGCTCATCCTTCTCTCCTTTTTGTAGTTCACTCGCTGCCCCTGCTTCTGCTTTCTCTTTGACAGCTTCTTCCTTTTTCTCTTCAGCTTTTTGTTCGATCTTTTTTTCTTCCTGTTTTTCAACGGGCTTTTCTTTGACTGGTTTAGGCTTGCCGCTTGCAATAAAAGAAAGCACGAAAATGATGAATCCAATAATACTCACTACTCCGGCTACAGCGATCACTGGCGAGAACAGGTGGTTTACAACAGCGGTCTGTATCCAGGCTGTTTTTTCCAGAACCAGTTCATGAAGCCCGACCGACCAGTCTGTTGAAAACGAATAAGGAGAAAGCCCGATCCCTGCAAAGGCCAATTGCTTTGTAAAGAGCGCGGTGAACAGGGAAATAAGCCCCCCTGCCAACAGTGATAAGCCGCTCCACCGGAAGAAGCTTGCTGTTGAGGTAGCCGCAATAACCGAACCCAGCAAAATGATCAAGATCGGTAAAAGAAGCATCCCATAAGAAAGAAGTTTAACAATCCGCGTAACGCTCAGCGGCACAAAGCGCATGCCCGAAAAAATCTCTATCTCATCCGATATATCATCCGTTAATTCATAAAGGTAGTCCTCTATAACCTCCCCTGATACTTCATCACCGGGCCTGCACGGGGGAAACTCAAACAGATCATAATCTCTTTCCAACACCGTGGACCAGCGTTCGAGACCATCCTCATCACAAGGAGGAAGCTTTTCCATGACCTTGGTGATGTAATTCTTAAAATCTTCACTGTGGAGTGCGTTTTTTAAAGGACGCATGTCAAAAATAATGGGACCTGCTCTTCTCTTCCCTCTCAATACATCCCCTATCTCATCCAGAGAACCGGACAGCTCGTTTTCAAGCCAGCTTTCAAGTCCCATATCCCTCATCAATTCACGGGGAGAGATGTCAACCTCCGAAGCAGCCTTGAACCATGCTCTTGTCTCCTCATCAGTTATCAATTCTTCATCCTGAGCCTCTGCAAACACATCCTCAATAAGTGAAGGGACCTCTTCGATTATTTCCTGGGGAAGGTCAGAAACAAACTCCGGGGACACAGCCGCTCGAGTGAGTCCTACAGCCCATATGACAGCAAAAAGTATAGGAAGCCCTATAAATAAAACAATAAGAAGTCCTAAAATTTTTCTTAATGCCTTCATTTTAAATCCCCTTTTTTCTTCATATTTGTAAACTTGTCACAATCTGATACGATGGTAGTATCTTTATAAGCTTATATCATAAGAAAATCACCCGGTCAAAGAAAATCTATCAAATATCTATTAAACTGCTGGCTCCGTAAAACAGGGAATTAAAAAAGTATTTAAAAGACCCGTGAGACTGGGCCCTGTATTGAGCAGGGAATCCAATTAAAATGACCCTTCCTTTGCCAAACGGAACATCTACCAGGGCGCTCTGACCGGTCAGGTACCCTTCACCGCTGACCCAGCCGCTTAAAAGAGCCTCCGGAGCATACCTCACAATACTTCTCCCCTCGAATACCCTAAACACAGGGCTCCTTCTGAAAAAAACAACAGCGTCTCTTCCATAGCCATAAGTTATGGGATGTTTGGAATCATTGACAACGGCCAGTAGAGATCCGGGTATAAAAAATTCATCACGCTTGAGGCTTGAAGCGCAGTCCTCCACCCCAAGGTGCAGGCGTTTTATCCCGAATTCGGATGAGGAGTTGAGAGTCACGAGCGTTCCCCCGCTGTGAATAAAAGCTTCCATGTTTTTCACGCCGATCTCACCTATGCCGCCTGCGTATTCGGGCGGGACAGCTTCCTCCGGCATCCCCTGGACAATAGCCCTGTCGCTGAGATCAGGAAAAATTATGACGTCGAAATCCTCCGCGAGATTTCCCGCTCTGATGTCCTTGTCAAAGAGGCTCTGATACGGAAATTCAAACTGCTCCAGAACAAACCGGGTCCACCCTTCATCCATAGAAGCTGTCCAGCTTTTATAAAGCCCGATTCTTGGTTTCCGGAAGGAATAGACTTCTATTCCGGGGTCCTCAGCAATGCCTTTAAAACAAACGAAAAGATTTTTTGAAACCGCTTTAAGGTCATCCTCTGTATGGTCAGAACATCTCACAAGCATGGTTCCCTCGGGATAGAGCGTCCCTCCCGAAGTAAATTCTTCAGCAGCCCAAAAAATTTCATAACCTTTCTCCAACAGCCTGTTAGCTGCCACGATATCATCATTCGATTCATGACCCCAGGCGCAAAAGAGCGCCCCTTTCTTAAGGTCTATCACCGGAGAAGGCTTTGTTATCTCTTTTGCCAATTTTGTCTCAGCATCAAACGGTTCATCCGCTTTCACTGCGTCAACACCCATCAGAAAAGGAAGGGTGTGTCCCACCACATCATAGGGTGTTTTGAGAGGGCCGCCCTGATACTCTCTTATTTCCGGATAGACTTGAGGTTCGAGCAGGGTTTTCGCAAATCCCCCGAACGGCTGAACCATATACACGATAAAGGTCCCCTTCGGGTATTCGAATCCACCGGCCGTAAAAGATTTTTCAGCTCTGTGTATCTCCACGCCGCCTGTCTTTAAAATATCAAGCATTTTCAATGTGGTGGATAGGTCGCGCTGTTTTTCCGGAATAATATAAGAATACGGGGGTTCGGTCCGATTCACTGCGTTCTTGAAAATCCGATAGTAGTTACGGACCCAGTTTTCCCTGAGACGTGCCGCATTTGTCAGTACGGCTCTGACAGCAGAATAGTCATAATCTACAATATCCCTTAAGGTCCACTTCCCGCCTTTCCAGGGAAGGGGCATACTGACGGATTCCTGTTTGACCTGAGGGCTCAATCTGTCCCATGGAATATCAATGGGAGTGGCGACCCGGACACTGGCCGCCTCCGTGAGAATGCGTATTCCTCCGTGATAATGGTGATAGGCTCTTGCAGGCGTCCATGCATCGAATCCCATACTGTGCATGACTCCTGCTTTTCCTTCTGATGTGAGTTCCGTAGCCATGAACGTGCCCATCATGGCCACTTCCTGCCTGAGAATGGGATCGATATTCGGCTCATAAGGATCCACAAACGGAGGAACGAACAATCTCGGACCCGAGCTTCCCATCTGATGCATGTCCACGATCACATGGGGATGCCATGCGTTGTGGACTTTTATGGTCAGTCTCGTTTCTTTCTGCGTAAACATAAACCAGTCCCGGTTGTTATCATGGCCTACATATTTATGATAAAGCCAGGGCATGCGCCCTCCCTCATATTTGGTGCCGAGATATTCTTTATACCAGTCAACCACCATTTGAATCCCGTCAGGATTATGCATGGGAGTCAAGATCAATATGGCCTTATCCAGTATCTCTTTGGTCGCTTCATCTGTGTTTGTAGCCATATCATAAGCCAGTTCCATGGACATCTGGCATGCTGCTATCTCAGTCGCATGAATGGAACAGTTCACCATGACCACTGCCTTTCCTTGAGAGATAAGTTTTTCAGCTTCTCCTGGCCTCAGGGCTCTCGGGTCCGCTAGTTTCTGCTGTATCTGCCTGTATTTTTCAAGGTTTTTATGATTGTCTTCCGAAGTGATCACAGCCACAATAAACGGATTCCCCATCGTGGTCTTTCCCACTTCCTGCACCTGAACACGGGGGCATTGCTCCCCGAGGATCATGAAATATTCGATGATCTGGTTCATATCCGCCAGTTTCCGGTCGGCTCCGACTTCGAAACCCAGGAAATCCCTTGGGGACTGGATCTCTGCCGCTGCGCTCTGGAATAAAAAGAAAACGAATATCAAACCCAGAAAGATTTTGCTTTTTTTCAATGATTCCTCCTTTAGTCTCATTTATTTATAAAGGTAAATGATAATTGGCTCACTTTCCCCTGTACGGGACTCCTCTGGTTATCCACTCGGGCCCTTCCGCTCCCTTGAGATAATGGTCAAAATACTCTTTGATCTTTTTAAACCAATCCAGTTTGTTGGCATACTTTTGAGGATGATGGGGCTCTCCCCGGTACTGAAGAAACACACAGTCTTTTTCAAGTCTTCTCATGGCAAGATAAAGTTCTATACCCTGATACCAGGGGACAGCTCCGTCCTCGTCGCCGAAAATAATACAAAGCGGCGTGTTGATGCGGTCGGCAAAGAACAGAGGAGAATTCTCAATATACAGATCCCGTCTTTCCCAAAGGCTGGCGCCTATGCGGCTCTGCGTTTTTTCATACTGAAAAAGCCGCGCCATGCCTGAACCCCAGCGGATGCCTCCGTAAGAAGAGGTCATATTTGAGACCGGAGCTCCGGCCACAGCGCATTTGAAAATATTGGTCTGGGTGACCACAAAAGCCGTCTGGTAACCGCTCCATGAATGGCCGTGGAGGCCCACAGCATCCGGATCAGCAACGCCCATGTCTATGATTTTATGTATCCCGGGCACAAGACACTTTGTGGCTGAAAACCCGGGAGTTCCGATATCGAATCTGATATCAGGCAGAAACAGAGCGTACCCGTTGCTGGCATAAAAAGGAAAACACGGCCTGTGATTGATGACCACCTGATTGAACTCATAAAGCCTTTGAGAAAAAAACCGGTAAAAATAGACAACGACCGGATATCTTTTTCCCGGCTCGTAATTTCCCGGCTTGATAAGGACTCCCTGAAGAGGGATCCCGTCATCACTTTCCCATTCGACCAGTTCCGCACTGCCCCATGCAAAATCCTTTATTTGAGGATTCACATCGGATATTTTTTCCGGAGAATTCAAGTTAAGATCGCTGACCCAGAGGTCGGGAAATTCAGTATAGCTTTCCCTCGTATAAAGAAGGGTATCCGCATCCCTGGCTTTGGCAATGAACTGGAACCTTTTCTTCTCTTCAAGAAGCTTTTCAACGCCTTTTTTATTGAGTTGGGCTCTGTAAAAACCCCAGTTTTTTTCATGATTGTGATAAGAGGAAACAAGGAGGCGTTCACTGCGGGGAAAAAACTCCTTCTCAGGATCGAGCCGGATGATGCGGAAGGTAATGTCGTTTTTCCGGCCAAATCCGTCCGTCACATTTTCAGGCTGGCCCTCAATAGCGGGGAATTTCCAGATGTCATATTTATCATAGATCAGTACCGCTTCATCTTTCTCCAGCCAGCCTGCCGCTCCATATCCCGGCACTTTACTTGGATAGTCATGGTCTTCATCATAAAACGGGGCCTCGATATTCTCAGTAAGTTTCCGGCTTTCCTTATTCGAGGTGTCGAAAACATGCCAGTCCTTGTCTTTGTAATAGACCACAAAACGGCCTTCCGGAGAAAGGGAAGCCCTGTCTTCAAAACGGGATACTATGAGCGTACGGCTGCCGTCCTTGAGGTTTACGAGATAGAGGTCATTCAACTGTCCATACCATGTGACCATTTTTCTGTAGGGAGCATCCCGGAAGCCCAGGGCATAATTCTCATTCTCATTTGTAAGGACTCTGGGCATATCCCTGTCAGCAAGCTGTATGAACTCACCTGTATCCGTATGATAAACAGCAAGGTAAGTCTGCTCCTTTATCCGTGGCCACATGTTTTTTTGATGAGTGTTTATCAAAGGATCATCCCAGTGCCATACATCCACTCCTCTTTTTTCAAGAATAGCGCTCACATCATAAAGGTCTTCCTGCTTTGGTTCTTCTTTCTCTTTCTCATTATCTATGCTGATGCCGCCTGCCTCCGCGATCTCCTTTGGCATGAATCCGAAATAAAGGCGGCGGCTGTCTTCACTCCAGGACAGGTTGCTCTTCTCAGGCAAAACCCAGCCTTCCGGAGCTTTGCTTGAGGAAAGCGCTTGGCGCAAATTCTTATCGGCCCCATCCCATATATAAAGGCAGACATTCCCTATCTTTTCTTTTGATTCTTCCGACGCGGAAAAAGCCAATCGGCTTCCCTCTTCAGTCCATGTGAGCGCGGAAAATCCCATTCCGTCTTCTCTTATGATATCCTCATGGCCTTCCGGGTCAGAGGCAAGGTCGATGAAGCTCAGACTGTTGTCTTTTCCTTCCGGCTTTAAGGTCGTATAGGCCAGAAACCGGGAAGACTTATCAAAACAATACTCAGACACATACGGGATGAAAATCTCTTTATTTGAGCTGAGGTTCCTGAGGACCAGGTCAGTTCCTGTATCCTTGCTTTCCGCTCTTTTTTCCTCTTTGTTTTCCTTTTGTTCTTTCTCTTCCTTTTTGTAGAGATGATAAGCCACCCAGGATGAATCTTCCGAAAATGTAAAGGATTTGACATTCTCGGCTTTTAAAATACTTCCTGTACTCAGTTCCAAAAGAGCTATGCCGTTTTTCGGCTTTTCTTTCCCGTCTGCAAGAGCCTTTAAAGCTTCCGGTTTTAGAATCACTCCCACCCAGGATGAATCGGTGGAAAAAACAGGCTTGGCGCCTCTTTCTAATGTATATTCCTTTCCGTTTTTTAAATTTTTTATCACAGCTTCTCCGTCGCCTCTATCCGGTTCCGCCGAATAGGCTGCCCAGAAACCGCTGTTTGAAAGAACCGCATCATGGATCTCTCTGAACCTCATGATATCCTGGAACGTCATGGCTTTTTTTGTCTCAGCAAAACCCAGCTGATGTGCCCCTATCAAAGTTATGATCAGAAAAATACCCAGAAAAATCTGGCGTGATGTTTTTTGAGACATGTCAAAATCCTCCTCGTTTTTTTTTGACCGACCCTGTGTTACCGTCAGTTCTCCTCCTGTTCGAACTGGTTGGGATCCCATCCAAAATCAACGTATTCCCATTCGAAAGTATCTCCTTTAATGCTGACGAGAACAAAGCCTTCTTCCATCCCGTCACGGGCCCCTTCCCACCAGTCCGCACATACGGCTCCCGCGGTAATAAAACGGATCCCTCCGATTGTCACATCCTCAAGTATATGGAGGTGACCCTGAAGCACAAGCTTCAGATTATGCTCTTTGAAAAGTTCCAGAACTTCGGGCGCACCATTGACGACCAAACTGTTCAATTCATCACTGACCGGAATGCCTCTGAACAGAGGGTACGCAGTGACCAAAGGGATATGAGTGCTTATAATAATGGGAGTCTCTTGAGCAACGGACTGAAGGTCCTGTTTGATCCACTCCATCTGCTCTTCACCGACCAGACCCACATAAGAGGAATCCGGAGGCAAGCCAATGGAATCCAGAGCCATAAAATGCCAGCCCTTGTAGTCAAAAGAATAATGACATTCCCCGATGCGCTTCTGGTACATCTTTTTCCCGAATTCAGGGTGTGACGGATCCACGCCGTTTCTTTTGCTGACGCCGAAATTCTCATGATTTCCTATGGTGTTGTAAACCGGCATTTCTAATTTCCCGGAAATACTCTTGTACATATCATAGAGCATACAAGCCCTGTCATAGGGCTGCGCCATGGCATCCATAACCAAATCGCCTCCGGTCAGTACGAAATCAGGCTTTAACTCATTGACCTTATTGACAGCCTGCAGAAATCCTTCATCCGCATGCAGTTCCGGCTGTACATGAATATCGGTCAGAAAGGCAAAAACAAAACGTTCTTCCTTGCTCTGACAGGAATTAAAGATAAAAAGAATTAATACGAACAAACTGAAAAATATAATTTTTTTGTTCTGTTTTGAGCTTTTCATGAAGCCTCCTTTATAATTCAGGTTACAAACACGGCCTGCCCATCAAAGAAAAGTC
Organism: uncultured Eubacteriales bacterium; assembly: GCA_964611275.1. GTDB lineage: Bacteria > Acidobacteriota > Aminicenantia > Aminicenantales > Aminicenantaceae > WJMT01. The sequence continues at coordinate 10,771 of CAZSZS010000039.1, read as the reverse complement.
TGCTCAGTCTGAAAACGCGGTATTCAGAATGTGAAGATAGTCTTTGACTTCAGCTCTGCGCGGATTCGACGGATTAGAATTATTTTGATAGGACTTCTCCGCTATGAGCGGAAACTGACTTTCTTTGATTCCAATGTCCTTAAACCGTGGAATATTCAATATCGAGGACAGCCCCCTTACCTCTTCTATCAATCGTTCCGCAGCTCCTCTCCGGCTCTTCGCCTCGATCCCGACAAAACCAGCGATATCAGCATAGGAACTCTCTGCATCCGGAAGATTAAACTCCATCACATAAGGAAGAAATATGGAATTAGCTACCCCGTGAGGGATATCATACAACGCTCCCACTGCTTCAGCTATACAGTGAACCGCTCCCACATCGCTGTTTCCGAACGCCACTCCGGCCAGCATACTCCCTTTCATCAAGTTTTCCCTTGCTTCCTGGTCTCCATTTATGTCTTTGTAAGCTCTTTCCAGGTGATGAAAGATCAGCCTGACCGCCTCTTCCGCAAAGAGGTCTGTTATAAAAGTAGAGGGCTTTACGGAAAAGGCTTCAACGGCGTGGACCAGAGCGTCCATTCCAGTGGAAGCGATAAGACTCTGAGGAAGAGTACAAAGCAAATCCGGGTCAACGACCGCCATGGATGGAAATGTGTGAGGCCCCTTTATGGTCATCTTGAAATTTCTTTCCGTATGGGTTATCACAGAACTCCATGTCACCTCGCTTCCAGTCCCGCAGGTGGTAGGAACAGCTAAAACCGGGACCGGGGGAAACACATACTTATATTTCCCTTCGTAGTCTTCAATGGAGCCATTGTTCGTCACAAGAAGCGCCACGGCTTTTGCGGCATCTAACGAGCTCCCGCCTCCTAGACCAATGATGAGGTCAGGTTTTAGTTTTCTTGCAATACGGCCGGCTTTGTTGACTGTCGTGTGCCGGGGATTGGGTTCTATTTCATCAAATACAGTTACGCTTTTCAACTGGGAAACAATGGTTTTATCTATTCCGGCCTCTCTTATTCCTTTATCTGTGACCAGGAACAAACGGGATGCTTTCAGTTCCTCCCCGACGATTTTTCCGAGCTTTGCGACTGCTCCGGCACCAAAAACAATTTTCGTGGGCAGATAAAAGCGGATCATCAATTTCCAGCTTTCCTGAAATCCGCTTTATCCTGATTGGCCAGGTCTAAGACACCCATGAATATCATCTGGGCAAGGTCCTCCATGATCTCAGGAGTTATGATATCTATGTTGTCTTTGGTCACATGGTAATAGGAGCGTGTTCCAAAGGCACCAAAAGAAAGCGAGGGCACTCCGGCCCATAAAAAGCGCGCCGCGTCAAGCCTGGGACGGCCGAGGTTAGCAAAATAACTGGGGAAAACCAAACGGTGTGTGTACTTGTCATTAGCCTTCTTAAAATAGCTCCATAGTTCAGGATAGTTCTCTGCGCACGAAGCACTCAATTTATCCCCTGCACCGACTCCGTCCATGTTTATCAAACAGACCGTATTTTCCAGAGGAAAGACAGGATTTTCAACATAATATTTTGACCCGACAACACCCTGCTCCTCAGCGCCAAAACAGAGGAACATAACAGAACGCCTTGGCTTAACAGGGCTTTTTGCCATGGCTTCGGCAATCCCCATGATCACAGCCACGGCAGAGGCGTTGTCATTAGCTCCCGGCATGATCTCGTAACAGCGCCCCAGGTGATCGAGATGACCTCCGATAATGATTATCTCATCCTTGAGCACAGGATCAGAGCCTTTGATCATGCCTAAAACATTATAGGCGATCCCGTCAGGATGATGCTCTGTCGTGTTCTTTATGGTAAAGACCTTTCCGGTTGCAAAGGACTGTGGTTTCAATTCTTTATTGATCCGGGCTACGACATCTCCGTGTTCTTTCCCGGTGCCTGTAAAAACATCCTTCACAACCGTCTCACCCACATGAGAATAGATGAAATTTTCATCATAAGCATTGTTGGGATTTGTTATGTGGTAATTATACAGCATGCCTCTTGCGCCGTGGGCTACGGCATTTTTTAATTTATATTGATGAAACGAATAAGGACGCCACTTATTAAAGACTTCAGCACCCGCATTCGGAGACACCGGTGCTTCCCTTTCCATAAGAACGATTTTCCCTTTGACATCCATGCCTTTGTATTCATCAAAATCCAGTTCAGGAGCTGTTATCCCATACCCCACATAGACCACCTCGGCTGTGACTTCTCCGGAGCCGGATGTAGAACCCGGGATAAACTCCTCTTCATATGTGTAGTATTTCTTAACTGTCTCCCCGCCGACCGGAATATTCATAGAGACATAACAGTCTTTAAATACAAGTGTATAAGGATTAAGGAACGCCTGGAGATAGGTGTTGTTATCTCCGGCAGGGAGAAGTCCCCATTTTTTGAAATGGGATATGACCCACTGAGCGCTCTGATTATAACCATCGGTTCCCGTAAGCCGGCCCCAGTACTTATCAGACGCCAGCTCTTTCACATAATTAAAAAGCGTCTGGCTGTGAATGGAATGCATAACCTGGAGCAGTTCCTGCTCCTGGCTCAGTTCCATCCGGGGCCTCTGGGCCGAGAGAAGAGTGACTGATACCATAAACACGCACAAAAAAGACACAACGATCTTTTTGTTCATCAATGCCTCCTAAACATATTTTATAATTTTTTATATCCTTACGGCCAAACCTCCTCTCAGCATAAATCCATTCCAGATCCCCGCATCAAAAAGCAGATAGACATTCCTTGTTATTTCCCCTTTAAGTCCCAAATTCAACTGGATAAAGGGAAAAAATCCGGGCAGCGTGAATTCATCATCTTCTTCCATTTCCTCGCTGATTTCCCCAAGAGTTTTGTTCTCGCTTTCAGAATAGGATTCCCTTATCTGATTCTGGATCTCGAGTTCACCAGAATAGGAATAGCTGAGTTCAGCGTTTTCCAAAGCCGCAGCCATGGCCGCACCAAAACCAAACGTAAAATAAGGACGGATCCTGGAGGAAGGAAACAAATCCCAGCGGAAGCTCAAATGAAACGAAAGCGGTTTGATCAAAAATTCCGCATTTCCTTGGGCATCAAAATAAGCATCCGGATAAAGGTCCATTTGAGCAGAGACTTCCGTCAGTGCCACTCTCATGGTCGTTTTTTCAACGGAAAGGCCTAGACTGAAAGAACCGTCGTATCCCCCGGGATACCAACGCAATTCAAATCCAAAGTTATCCCCGCTCGAATCAAAAGAAACATCCTGTTCATAACTTTCCTCTTCTAAGTAAGGATAGTCACCCTGTATATCCGAAAGAAAATCATCCCTCAAAGCCGACTCCAGACTATCTTCCAGCACACCTTCAATAAGACCGCGCAGCACATTCATGCTCCAACCTGAATAATGAAAACCGAATTCTATTTTTCCCTGGGCTGTAGCTGTTGACACCAATAAAAAAATAAGGGGAATAATAAAAATGACCTTTAATACTCCCTTAACTTGCTTCATGAATCCCTCCGTCCACGTTTCATCCACGTAAGTATACATGATTATGATTAAAATTTTAATGCGAAATATATTGAAACACATGTTTTTAATTAATATTGCTTATTCTATAAGATTCTGGTATTTTGAATACTTCATTAACCTGGATTATTCACATTTTTTATGAATAGGTCAGGCTAAATGAAAAGGAGGAGTCAATGATAAAAAACATGCTTATACTTACATTTGCCCTTTTCTCACTTCTTTATTTCAGCACAACTCCTTATGCAGAGGAAACCATAATCAATGTCATCATAAAGACAAGCAAAGGAGACATAACCATTGAGCTTTATAAAGATAAAGCACCGGTAACGGTCGAAAACTTTCTCTCTTACGTGGACAGTCAGTTCTATGACGGCACGATCTTCCACCGCGTTATCAAAGACTTCATGATCCAGGGAGGAGGGCTCACCCCTGACTTTATAGAAAAAGATGCCAACGATCCCATAAAAAATGAAGCGGATAACGGCCTTAAAAACGACAAATACACCATTGCCATGGCCAGGACCATGGACCCTCACAGCGCCACATGCCAGTTCTTCATCAATCATACGGATAATGACTTCCTGAACTTCACCGCAAAAACAGAGGACGGCTGGGGATATTGTGTGTTCGGAAAAGTCACCGGGGGCACGGAAGTTGTGGAAGCCATTGCTAACACAAACACAATGACCGCCCACGGAATGCGCGACGTTCCCAGAGAAACCATTGAAATCATCTCCATAAGGAGAAAATGAACAAAGACATTATTGATTGGGTCTTTTCTTTTTTCCATTTAATTCTTCTCATAGGAGTCCTTGTATATGCTGTTGTTTCCCTGTTTATGGGAAACACATTGAGATTCGGAGTCATCATGGCCTGCCTAGTGGCCTATTACTTCCTGATTCTTCATAAAAACGTAATGAAAGAAATCAGGAGAAACAAAAAAAAAGGAGGAACGGTTGAAAACAAGAAATAAACTGATTGTACTGCTGGCCGCGGCAGTATTGTTTTCCTCTGCGGCTGCACAGGAGATCGATAAAAACATAGCCAAAGGGCTTACATTCATAAACCCAGAGGATGCCTATGCCTATGTCAAAATACTGTCATCTCCCAAATACGAAGGCCGCCATACCGGACACCCGGCATACAAAGCGGCTGCTGAATGGGCAGCGGAAAAATTCAGGAATTGGAAGCTCCATCCGATCCTTGATAACGGTTATCTCCAACCTTTTGTATCCCCTTACACGGTCGTTGACCAGGCTGAGATGACCTTTTTTCCCGGCGATGAAAAGAAAGGGATTGAAATCAAAGTGGAGAAGGACTTCTTACCGCTCCTCTCCACTGACAGCGGGAGCCACACAGCCGGAGTTGTTTTTGCAGGCTGGGGTATTTCCGCTCCTGAACTGGGTTATGATGACTATGCCGGACTGGATGTAAAGGGAAAATTCGTTCTCTGTTTCAGAGGCACTCCTGATAGAGACGAAAAACGCTTTCAAGAACATGATGAGCACCGCCACCGGATGAAGACAGCCAAAGACATGGGCGCTCTGGGCCTCTTTTACATCTATCCCGAACCCATAGCCAATCCGAACATGGACTGGATCAAAGACTTCACTCCCGCTGTTATCAGCGAGCAAACAGCGGATTTAATCTTCAAAGAAAAAGGCATCAACTCCCAGGACCTGAAGAAAGACCTCCTGACCTATAAAAAGCCCCTTTCTTTCCCCTTGACATCAAAAATCAGCTACAGCGTCACATCGCGCCATTTCCCGGAAGGCATGGGTTATAATATCGCGGGATACGTGGAAGGTTCAGACCCGGAGCTCAAAAAGCACTGTCTGGTCATAGGAGGTCATTTTGACCACTGCGGAAAACACCTGGGTCTTCTCTTTGCCGGAGCAGACGATAATGCCAGCGGAAGCGCTGTGGTCATGGAAATCGCGGAAGCCTTCTCAAAACTCAAAACAAAACCAAAGAGGTCGGTCGTCTTTGTTCTTTTCGGCGGAGAAGAAAAAGGACTTCAGGGGTCTTCTTTCTTTGCAGACCATATCCCCCCTGTATTTGAAAAAGTGGACGGTATGTTCAATTTTGACATGGTGGGAGAAGGAGACGGCACCGGCTGTTCCATGACTCCCGAGCCTGAACTCCTGCAGAAACTGTTTGAAAAAGCAAATGAATCTGTGAATATATTAAGAAACGTTCGTTATTTCAGAGGAGTGGGCGTCAGAGGCTCTGACTATGCACCGTTCTATCAAAAAGGCATCCCCAGCGTTTCTTTCGCGTCCAACGGTCCCCATATCGGATACCACCAGACCCGGGACACTATTTACAGGATCAATCCTGACATAATGGCAGATATCGCCAAACTCGCGTTTATCGCCGGATACATGTGGGCCGACCGCTAAACAGACAAGAAGATGTCATTGCGAACGACCGTAAGGGAGTGCGGCAATCTCATGAAGGGAGCACAAGCCCCATCTGAATTTCATTCCCCGCGCTTGAACAGGCGGTAAGTGGGATAAGCGAACTCCACATCCGGTTCTTCATTGAACCTTTTCAGGATGATCTGACAGAGCTTATCCTGGCTTGACCTTCGCTTTCTGGCATCCGTCATGTAACGGAGCGTCAGTTCCACACCAAAATCAACAATATTGGTCCATACCGCAGGCGTCAGCTTCTCATAGTGGATCAAATATTTTCTGGACATATGAGATATCCTCTCTCTGATTGACTCACCATGATTCAGCTCATCTTTTTCAGCTGCCTCTAGTATGATCTGCCTTGCTTTTTCCCAGTCACTTTCAAAAGTAACGACGATCTTTATCTCATTCCATATGTATTCAAATCCACGGGTGTAGTTATAGATGGACTCGGTAAATATTTTGCTGTTGGGGCAGTGGACAACACGCCCCGTACTCTGGTCAGAACCCACCCAGTTTCCGATCTCCAGAAGAGAGGTATAAAAAAGACGGATATCAATGACATCGCCTTTCACATCCCCTATTTGGACCCTGTCGCCCGTATCATAAGGCCTTCTTATAAGAAGCAGAAACCAGCCGGCTATGGCTGTTATAGGCTGGTGCAGAGCCAAAGTCAATCCAGCTCCTCCGATCCCAACCAGTGTGGCTATGGATACCTGCTCTTTCACCCAGATCAAGACAATGTTGATTATGGCCAAAAAAGATAGGATATAGACCACTGCTTTTCTGGCAGTGTAGCGCTTTTTTAAATCAGGAACGGTTTTATTGACGAGCCGGTTTATCAAAAGCGAGAGCATATAGGAAACAAAGATCGTGAGAAAAGAAAACAGTACTTTTTGCACATTCGGGGAACTGAGGTATTCGATCATTTGCTTTTTTCCCTTATACCACACTGACGGCAGTAAAGACAATCTCTTTGTATCCAAAAGCATACAAAAGTGAACCTCTTTATAATCTCTTCAAATATCCATATAATAAAATCAACGTGAATCTAAGTCTCAATATAAACTAAAAAGGAGGCAGCAAAATGGATTACAACGCATTGCTTACAACGATAAAGGAATGGCTTTTTTCATCAGGTCTGAAAATAGCGCTGATCCTGATCGCTCTTTTTATCGGGCTTAAATTAATAAAAGGCTTTTCCAAAAGGCTCTCTAAATTGTTCCTTAAGAAAAGAGATGATGAAGAGGCCAGAAAAAGGGCAGATACCATCAGTTCAGTCATAAGGAATACGCTGAGCATTGGATCTGTGCTGATAACCCTGCTTATCATTCTGGAACAAATCGGCATTAAAATCGGTCCGCTTTTGGCTGCAGCAGGAATCGCAGGCCTAGCCATAGGATTTGCCGGACAGAGCCTGGTAAAAGACTTCCTCAACGGTTTCTTCATCCTTCTCGAAGACCAAATAAGAGTCGGAGATGTTGTGGAAATAGCGGGAAGATCCGGGGTTGTGGAAATGATCAATCTGAAACTGACACGGCTGCGGGACTTGGAAGGCAATGTTCATTTCATCCCCAATTCCAACATTGATATTGTGTCCAATAAAACCAAAGAATACTCCTGTTATCTGTTGGACATAGGCGTTGCTTACAGAGAAGATGCGGATGAAGTGATGGAAGTCATAAAACAAATTGATGAGGAAATGCGTCAAGATCCGGAGTATAAAAACATCATTTTACAGCCCATCAAGATCTTCGGCCTGGACCGGTTCGATGATTCGGCTGTGGTGATAAGAGCCCGTACCCGAACAGCTCCGGGCATGCAGTGGGGCGTGGGAAGAGAATTCAATCGACGGATCAAAAAGAGATTCGATAAGCTGGATATTGAGATCCCATTCCCACACACAACACTTTACATAGGACAGGATAAAGACAAGTCCTCTCCTCCTCTTCATGTGCAAATGGAGGAAAAAAGAAGTGCCCGCTGAAAATTCCTTCGATGTCCTTATTATAGGAGGAGGGATCATGGGATGCGCCTGCGCTTATTTTCTCCTTACCTCTGACCGGAATCTCAAAGTCGGGATCATTGAAAAAGATCTGACCTATTCTCAGGCCTCCACCACTCTTTCACTGGCAAACGTGCGCATTCAGTTCAGCCTCAAACAGAACATCAAGGTCTCACAATACACCCATGAATTCATAAAGGATTTCCCTGAAAAAATGGCGGTCAAAGATGAAAAGCCTGACCTCTGCTTCCGCAGAGAAGGGAACCTTTTTATCACAGACCGGAAAAACAAAAAAGAGGCTCTGCACGCTTTCAAACTTCAAAAAGACCTGGGATGCCGGGTGAACTGGGTCGAACCTGAGGACATTGAATCCGAATACCCTCTTTATTCGGCCCAAAACACAGCCGGAGGGACCTTCAGTCCTGACGACGGTTACTTGGATGCCTATTCTTTTTTAAACGGTTTCAAACAAAAAGCCGGCTCTCTGGGTACGGAATTGATCCAGGACCAGGCTGTTACGCTTCTCCATAATACAAAAAGGATAACAGGAGCCTGGCTTCAATCCGGAAAGCGCCTCTTGTCCGGATATGTGATCAACTGTGCCGGGGCATGGGCCGGAGAGTTAGCCGAAACCGCCCGCATCTCTCTTCCCATAACTCCTGTCAAACGCCAGGTCTTTGTGCTGGAACCCAAAGAAAAACCGGAATCCCCTCTTCCTCTGACCGTTCTTCCATCCGGACTTTACTTCCGTTCCGAAACAGGAGATAAAATCCTGGCAGGCAAATCCATGCCCGATGACACAGAGGGAATTGACTTTTCCTGGAATCAGGAAATTTTTAGAGAGAGACTGTGGCCTGAACTTGCGGAATTTGTGCCTGCGTTTGACCGGTTGAAGCTCAACAGGGGCTGGTCAGGGCTGTATGCGGTAAACACTCTGGATGAAAACGCCATTCTTGGAGAATGGCCTGAAGTGAAGGGATTGTATCTGGCCAATGGATTTTCAGGCCATGGGCTGCAGCAGGCCCCGGCTGTGGGGCGTTATCTCTCTGAGCTTATCCTCGGGAAAAAACCCGCTCTTGACCTTTCCATTTTCAGCCCTGATCGCATCCTGGATTCCAAGCCCATCCACGAATCCGGCATTGTCTAAAAATCAGGGACAGTTTGCATATTATATGCAAAACATGTATTACATTTCCATAACTTACCAATAATGGCAGGAAACAGAAATGAATTATGGGGAAAGAGTTACTATCACTTCACTTTAAATTTGGCATACATCCATTCAAGAAGACCCTCAAAAAAGCTGATAACATCTTTAAAATTCACTTCTCTCTTTAACTCAGGCATGATAGATGGGTTCACCTTGATGAATGAAATTCCTTCCTCTAACTGAAAAGCTGCGGTCGGAGGGTCATCGAAAATAGCGTCTTTCAATTTGGCGCTCTTGTAGACGTCTTCTATTTTCAAATCCGGATAACTTTTAAAAAGGAAATAAGTATCAATGAAATCCTTTGGCTCGGTTCTGCTCACAATACAGCTCAATTTATTAGAGGCAATATTATCAATATTATCAATTAAGAGGCTGCGGTCGTTTTCAAATTTGATTCTTTCTCTCTTTTTTTTGTTTGAAAGAGCATCGATAACAAAATCAACTTTGGTGCCCTTTATAAGGAAAGACAAAAAATCAGGGCCTTGTTTAATTTTTGAACAAGTCCCTTTCCAAGAAGATCTTATCCAATAATCAATTTCAGAAAAGTCTACTGATTGTAAAGAGAATAAATCGAAATCATCTGAGACTCTATGGAAAAGATAAAAAACAGATAGAGCCGTGCCCCCTGTTAAAAAAAAGGATTCTTTGATAGTGGGGTGATTTAGTAGATTCAGGAGAACTTCTCTTTGAACAGGAGATGCATAGCAATTTTTATTTTCTTTTGGTTTTTCCATAGACTTCAATGATCCTTTCCCACTTTTTCCGGGAATAAGGAGTCAATCTAATTTCAGGCAATATGTTACCAATTTCCTTGATGGAGAAATACTCAAGAGCATCCACCACCCGGGCATTCTCTAAAAATCTTCTCAACACCCATGCATAAATCTTTTTTGATTTTCTGCTTTTTTCAATAAACCTTTTCAGATTTTTTTCATTTTTTAATTGAGGATAATCCCAGAAAACAGCCTCTAAATGATTCATATTGCTTGTATTATAACAATATATTCAATCTTCTTCCAATGAAAAAAGGCGATATATGATAACTATGAGATTGTGTCCCCATTAACTGCTAAGCTAAAATGTCCCTTTTAGGCAGCCAACTCTTATTACAGTTCGATCCTTTTTATATCAATCCGCTTTATATCAATCCGCAATGTAGCCGGCTCTATGAAGCACGCTGTAGTTTTTCCCTTTGATCGTCACCATGATCTTCCTGAATTTCCCATCTGATCGATAGTCTTTAGGCCTGTAGTAGATAAGGTAATAATTTTCCGAAGCCTCCATGGCTTGTTTAAAGGAGAACTCCGGATGCCTTGAGCTTATGGTAAGGCCTCCTGTGGCATCCGCCATCTCTGAAAACCCTCTAAAGATATCTCCTCTGGTATCCGCCCATTCATGGGAAAGTTCAGTCTGCTCTTTTCCTTCCTCAGTAAGAGGAGCTTCCGTGATATATAAAAAATGACAGGTTACGGATGCATCTGAAAAAGCCTCTCTTATTTCATCTGAGTTAATCGATATGTCCGGAAACAGCTCAAATCTGTATTCGTCTGGCAAATCACGCGGGTACGGAAGCAGATTCTTTTGGTAAAAAAAGAACACATGTTTCTGCCCT
>CAZSZS010000038.1:0-15895 GCA_964611275.1 uncultured Eubacteriales bacterium | reverse complement strand
ATCTGTACTAACTTGAAAATCCAGAGAAAGTGTCTTCCCGATGGGGTTCTCCCTGCCGAAATATTTTTCCGCCATCTCTTCAGTGATGACCGCTGAATGTTTTTGAGCCAGCACCGTAGCCGGGTCTCCTTTGATCAAAGGAAAAGAAAACATTTTAATTACTCCGGGGTCAACCAGGCTCATGCCGTCTTCATAAAAGTACTTTTCCCCATAAGAAACCAAAACACGCCCCATTGGATACATGCGTGTGAATGCCTCCACATCTGGAAGGTCCTGAGCCAGGGTTTCCGCCAGAGGAACAGGAGATGAACTCGCCCTGAAAACCCGGTCTCCCAGGTTCTGCTCCACTATAAGGCGGTATATGCGCTCTGCATTGACATGATGTTTTTCGTAGCGGAATTCATATTGGACAAAAAGCAGTACCATAATAAAGCAGGCCAGACCCACTGACAGTCCCGCAATATTAAGGAATGAATACCCCTTATGCTTTTTTAAATTTCTTAATGTCATTTTCAGATAATTCTTAAACATGATCACACTCCAAATAAAAGGATGGATAAGGATTTGGGGAAGCGAGACAACCACCTGCTTCCAGTACCATATATCTGCACTCAGACGCCCCTTATCCTCACAAACAAAGCTGTATATCTCATCAAAGTCCCCGCTCAAATACTGAGAGTCATCCCGGGGCAGCAGCCGACTCAGGATCCATTGAGGAATCCGCGGAGGGCTGACGGACTGATGTTTATTCATCTCTTCAATCCTCTGCCGCAAAACCAAGCAAACCTTCCCAGAGCCTGTCATGAACTCTCTTGAGTTCAACAAGCTCTTCTTTTCCCTGCGCTGTCAAAAAATAATGCTTGACCGCTTTTCCCCCCCGCCGGGCTGAGGGCTCACCGACCGCAGCTTGTAAAAAGCCAAGCTTGGTCAACCGGTCCAGAGTGACATAGACATTGCCAACGGACCATTTGCGCCCGGTCAGATATTTGAGCTCTTCCCTGACTTTTACCAGGCCGGCCGCATCTCCCAGCCGAAACACAGTGAGGAGGATCATTTCTTCCTTTCTGGTCAAATATTTGTTCATGGCTTGGGTGCTCCTATTTCTTTTGTCTTATAAAAGTTATCACTATATAATACGCTGCAGCTTTAAAAAAGGTTCCCAAAATTTTTTTTTTGAAAAAAATATCTAGAATATGATTCGGAAACAGGTGCCTTTTGTTTTATCCAGACGGAGTGAACCCTTTAGCTGATCTTCTGATAGTATTTTTACCAGTGTCATCCCCAGGGAGTCTGTTCTTCGAACATCCATGTCTTCCGGGATCCCCACTCCGTTGTCGGACACTAAAAGCTCAGTTTTTTGGTCCTCGAGATGATGAACAGCGATCTTGATGTCTCCTTTTTTTCCATTGGGAAAAGCATGTTTCAGAGAGTTTGTAAGCAGTTCATTTATGATAAGGCCGCAGGGAACAGCTCTGTTTATATCCAGAAAAATATCCTTTATTTCAGTATGGAATCTGATTTTTTTCCTATCCACACCATAGGTTAACAGCAGGTGATTGGTCAGACTTCGGACATATTCATCCAAGTCGACTCTGGTAAAATCTTCGGATTGATACAATCTTTCATGGATTAGGGCCATTGATTTTATACGGTTCTGGCTGCTTTTGAGCATCATTTCTGTCTCTTTATCCTTAATTCCCGAGGACTGAAGATTAATGAGACTGGAGATGATCTGCATGTTGTTTTTGACCCTGTGATGTATTTCCTTAAGCATTACTTCTTTTTCTTTGAGAGATGCCTTTATTTTCTCTTCTGCTCCCTTGCGCTCCGTAACATCCCGCACAATGCTCTGGATCAGGCGCGGCTTATTTTGTGAATCCCTTATGAGAGACACATTGATCTCCACTGGAAATTTAGTCCCGTCTTTTTTCACAAAAAAACGTTCATACATAGGAAAGGATTCGTTTTCGAGCAATCCGTTCAGTTTGTCTGTGGCATCAGATAAATCTGAAGAAGCGACAATGTCTTTAAAGGATTTCCCTAATAGTTCCTTTCTGTCATATCCCAGCATATCAGCCGCTTTTTTATTTGCGTCAACATGGTTGCCTTCCAGGTCCATTAAAAAAACAGCGTCATTTGCGTATGTGAACAGAGCCCTATGTATCATCTCGCTTTCCTTAAGCTCCCTTTCTGCTTTTTTTCGATTACTTATATCCCTGTAAATGGCGTAAGAGCCGACCTGTTTTCCTCCGGCTTTTATTGGGCTTCCAAGAAGCGAGACATCAATGATTTTTCCGTTTTTGCAGCAGCGTTTTGTCTCCACAGCATATTTTTTTCCTTTTCCCACAATTTCTGTGATGGATAGCGCCTCTTCATATAGATCCCCGGAAGCCAAAAGGTCGTCTACACTCCGGCCCGCCGCCTCCTCTTTTGCATATCCGAACATTCGTGTGAATTCGCTATTGACGCGAACAACATTTCCTGAAGTGTCAGTAGTGACCACTGCTTCCGGGCTGCTTTCCAGAAGTTGATCCAGATAAGCCTTCTCTTTTTCCAATGATTCCTTCATGACTTTCGTTTCACTCAGTAATTTGGCATTAGAGATGGCATTGGATGCAATATTCCTGAAACTCTTAAGAATTTCCAATTCATTTTCAGATATGATTTCTTTTCCGCTTGAAATAAAAACAGCTCCTGCCAAATCATTTTTTACATCCAGAGGGATAACGATATAATTTTTTGTTCTGTTCAATCTTTGAAGAGCTCGGCACATTCTCTTGCTTATTACTGGATAAACAACTTCTTCCAGACTTTGAGACACAAAAATTTTTCCATTTGATACCGCATTGACCGTTGCATTTAAATCCGGTTTTAAAGTAATTCCATAGTCTTTGAGGGAAAATCCTATTATTTTGTTTATTTGAGAAAGAAGGCCTTTTTTCATTGATATGGCCTTAATCTCATGACAATCCTTGGTATCATTGTATGCCATTATAAAAACAGTTGTGTATCCCATGGTCTGGAGAGTCTCTTCGGCGATTTGAGTGAAAATTTTTTCTAAATCAAAAGAGCTGTAGACAGCCTTTGTCATTTTTTGAAGCATTTTAAGCAAAGAAGCGATCTCTCTGGAAGAATCTTCTGTTTTGGTCATATACTTGTCCATGGCATCTGTTTATGCCAGAAAAAACATAAATGCGCAACACCCCTAAAGATGATTTAAGGGGGTGATATTTTTACTAAATTCAAATTGTAAACCTTTTTCTTCCGCTGAGCGTCTCTATGTATTGAAAAGACCATAATCTATGAAAGTTAAATGCCATGAAATCTAAAATGAAGAAAATATCATTAATCCTACTCATCCCTCTCTTCTTTTTCCAACTAGCTTCTGCGGATTCGCCTGAAAAAAAGACATATGTGACCAACAATATCAATCCGCATCCCCCGGTGATAGACGGGAAATTCAATGATCCTGTCTGGGCAAAAGTCCCCTGGGGAAGCGGTTTCATTCAAAGAAGCCCTTACGAGGGGAAAAAACCCTCTCAAGAAACTGCTTTTAAAATCCTTTACGATGACAGATACATCTATGTGGCTGTTATGGCCTATGACGATGAACCGGATAGGATCGAGAAAAGGATGACCAGAAGGGACGACATCGAAGGCGACTGCATCGAAGTTCATTTTGACAGCTATTTTGACCACATGACTGCCTTTGGCTTTATGGTCAGTGCGGCCGGAGTCAAAGGTGATTTTATCATCTCAGATGATGGAGATAACCTAGATCCTACCTGGGATCCCATCTGGTTTGTCAAAACCGATACCAATGAGGAGGGATGGGCCGCGGAAATGAGGATCCCGCTCTCACAGCTTCGATACGGCAAAAAAGCCGCTCAGATCTGGGGACTTCAAGTCGAACGAAACATATTCCGGAAAGAGGAAACATCTCAGTGGCAGATTATTCCTCAAAAAGCATCCGGCTGGGTGCATCTTTTTGGTGAGCTTCACGGCATAAAAGGAATCCAAGCACAGAGGCAGATCGAATTGACCCCTTATTCAGTCGGGAAAATGCAGCGGTTTAAAAGGCAGGAAGGAAATCCTTTTGCCACAGGAGGGCTGGAAAATCTTTACGCGGGGCTGGACGGAAAAATAGGCCTTACCAGCGACCTGACCATGGATTTTACCATTAATCCTGACTTCGGCCAGGTCGAAGCCGATCCTTCAGTGGTCAATCTGACCGCGTTCGAGACCTACTACAATGAAAAAAGGCCTTTTTTCATTGAAGGAAGAAATATTCTCAATTTTCAGATCATGGGCGGAGACGGAGACTTCTCAAGAGATAATCTTTTCTACTCCAGGCGCATTGGACGGAGCCCGCAGTACTATCCGGATACCAGAGAACAGGAATATCTCGAAATGCCCGAGAACACCACTATCCTCGGCGCTTTTAAAATAACAGGAAAGACAAAGAACGGACTTTCCATCGGTATCATAGACAGCATCACGGCCAGAGAAAGCGCAGAGATGAGCTATCAGGGGCAGAGCCGCCTGGAAGTCGTTGAGCCTTTTACCAATTACTTAGGCCTCCGCCTTCAAAAGGATTACAACAAAGGAAACACCGTCTTCGGAGGCATGTTCACAGCCACAAACCGCCATATCAGGAATGAAGAGCTGAATTTTCTTCATGATGCGGCTTATACAGGCGGATTCGATTTCACCCATTACTGGAAGAATAAAACATATTACTTCATTTTCAATACCGTCTTCAGTCAGGTCCAAGGAAGCAAACAGGCCCTTCTCCGGACACAGGAATCTCCAATCCGTTATTTCCAGCGTCCTGATACAGACCACGTTTCCGTGGACCCTGACAGGACTTCCCTTTTTGGCCACGGCGGAACCATCAACTTCGGTAAAGGAGGCAGTTCCGGATTCCGTTTCTCAGGCGGCGTCACATGGCGCTCGCCCGGGCTCGAACTCAATGATATGGGATACCTTTACAAGTCTGACCTCATCATGCAGTGGATATGGGCCAACTACAGGATCACTGAACCTTTCAGTCTTTTCCGCGAGATCTCCTTTAACTTCAATCAATGGATAGGATGGGATTTCGGAGGAGAAAACATCTTTGAAGGAGGAAATATCGGTTTTTGGGGGCAGTTCAAAAACTACTGGAGCTTTAGCGGAGGGATAAACCGGCAGGGAAGCAGCCTGTCTACCAGCGCCCTTCGGGGAGGGCCGGCCCTTCGGTGGTCGGGAGCGTGGAACAGTTGGTTTTCGCTGGAGTCAGACAGCAGAAAAAAAATAAGCTATTTCGCGTCGGCTTTCCTTTCATATAAAGATGAGGATGACTCCAGAATAAATGATTTAGAAGTGGGTATCTCCTACCGCCCCAACAAAGCTCTTTCCTTATCTCTTTCACCGACATATACATTCAACCTGAACCAACTCCAGTATATAACCACACAGGACCAGGATGACGGGAAAAAATATATATTTGCCAGGATAGACCAGGAAACAATGGGATTGACATGCCGCCTGAATCTGAGCCTGACGCCTGACCTGTCCATCCAGCTCTACGGACAGCCCTTCATCTCCTCCGGAGGATATTCCAAGTTCAAACGGATCACGGATTCCAGGGCTCAAGAATACACGGACCGCTTTCACTCCTTCACCGACGATGAAATAGAGTATGATCCTGCTGGTGAAAACTACTCCATTGATGAGGACCTGGATGGTGTCGTGGATTATTCGTTTGGAAAACCGGACTTTAACTTCCTTCAGTTCCGTATGAATCTCGTGGCCAGGTGGGAATACATTCCCGGCTCTACCCTGTATGTTGTCTGGACTCAGGGCAGGACCGATACTTTATCCCTGAGCGATTTTTCTTTCACTGAGGGGATGCAGGATCTGTTTTCCATCCACCCCCACAACATCTTTCTTATCAAATTCTCCTACTGCTTCCAGCTTTAAGGGAAAGAAATCAGGTGTGGCTATCGCTCCCTTCAGATTTTTAACGCCGTCTTATTTTTAGGGGGACGGGCCCGGCTATTTTCTTTATTTTCTTATAATTACGACACTTTTCCACATTGCCCCTCCCTGGATACATTAACTTTTTGATGCCAAAAACAATTGATTTTCTTCTTAATGACATATGGCTTTCACAAAACTCGGCCTTATTTTTCTACCTGGAAAGCTCTTCCAGCACTTTTTTCCCTTTATGGATCAGAGCGTTAAGGTCCTCCGGTCTCTTTAAAGTATCAAACTCAGAAAGTGTTTGATTGAGTCTTCTAAGCTTGTGTTCGTCCTCCTCTGATGAGGATTTTTCAAACTCTCTTATGAAAATCCTTGTTTTTTCCGCATCCTGTATTCCTTCTATAAGACGTTCAAACCGGATAGAACTTCTTGCTCCCGGATAAACAATAGAAGTATCCCCGGCCGGCCAGGTCTGAAACCGCGAATCCCGGAGCGGATCCTTGACCCAACTGCAATAAGACCAGCGCAAAAGCCCGTCAAAACCAGCTGCTGTGGCATACCACCCTAAAAACACAGCTTCTGCCGGAGCCGAAAAAGTAAAGGTGTTTGGGAATGCATTGCCGCAGCACACATAAAAGGAAGTGGGAAATCTTTTTGACTTTCTGTATTCCAGGTCCTCCCGGTCAATCATGCCTTTGGAATGAGAAATACTGAGGTCTTTGATCTGATCTGGAAACATTTTGTAGGAGTTATGATTGTCAGCCAAAGCAATGCCAAAACCAGGAGCCACTTTCCCCATAAAATCCAGCATCTCTTTCATATCTTCAGGTGCCCGCTCATCCATAGCAAAGTTGGTCCTCTGAAACCACCCTTTCTCTTTAAGATGCGCACCGAAATCCTTAAGAAATGGCGTCCACATCTCTACAAATTCTTTAGAGCCCGGTTTGATAAGGATGCTCTGCTTCTCTCCTTTTTTCTCATCAAAATACACAAGCTCTGAGGTCCAGGGAATCAAGGAATAACAGTTAATCTGCTCTTTAATGCCCAAGCCCATCATGAATTCCACCCAGTTATCAAAAACCGTATAGTCATAGTCCCAGGAACCATCTGTTTTCTTTAGCCATCCGACCATTGAGTCAAAAGGATCATAAGTCTGCCCTGCCCAGGGCTTCTCATTGATAGATACCGTGATCACTTTCTGGCCGGCCCTAGCCAGCATTTCCATAAGGGGCTTGAGCCTTTCCCAGTGTGCCTCGGACCAGGGCTTTACGCCGTTCCAGCGGGCCACGGCATAAGGATTCTGCCATAGGTCCAGATGAAATTTCCACTGGGAAGGAAGCGGAAGCTCTCTGGACAGAACTTCAAGAGAGAACAGGAAGGAATCGACTCTCTGGCCCCGGGCCAACAAGGTCAGTCTGGATCGGTATACTCCGGGCTCAGCTTCATGCGGGACATGGATAGTGATCCATACGGGCCGCGTAGATTTTCCTTCCATATGAAAGCATTCCACAGAATCCAGCACATCCGGAGACAGACTGGAGGCATATTCATCAGGCCGGCGGTGGCTGCAGCCATTTGCAAATTCATCGGTCAGGACATAACGGACAAACCGCGCCTGAGCGATTTGAGAGGGAAGTTTTTGTTTACTCTTGCCTGTGAAATCTGAAAACTCACAGGTTATGTCAGAAACATCATCCTTTGACCACATGACCAGCTGCGCGGATATCCTTTCTCCCCGCCAGGCTGTCCCACTCCAGGTGTGAACGGATTTGACCTGAGGAATGGCACTTTTGGGATAACGCCTGTCAATAGACCCCAGGGAGGCATGAAGTCCCGGTTCGACCGCGCTCCAAAGAGCGGTTTGATCCGGTGACGGATCCGCTGCCTCCTCATAGGTCTGGCACGTCCTGGAAAAAGGACCCTGACCACAGGCAAAAAACAATACCATAATTATAAATAAGGGGACGGGCCCGGCTATTTTCTTTATTATCATATAATTATGACACTTTTCCACAGATGCCCTCCCCATATATGATCTTCTTTTTAGGGCCAAAATTGATTTTTTCCTCCATAATGACATGATAACATGATGACGTACCTTGATGACATACCTGTTTACTTATTTTTCTTTGTATATCATAATACCTATGGTGTTAGAAAAAGCAGATCTCATCGGAGCCATTCTAGCTCAAGTCATCTACATCATCATTATTCTTATCTTTGTTTCCCGTCTTATAAAAAAACCTCAGCTCGAATATGGACTGGGATTGATCCTTGCGCTCGCAGTCATTCCTCTCATTTATCTTCTGGTCACAGCATCCTCCCTGGAACGAACGCCGCTCTATTCCATCCAGATCATCCTCATGCTTGCTTTTTTAATTATAGAAATCTTACTTGACTATATTCTGAAAATCAACTTCAGAGAGGTTCGATGGATGGTCATCTCTTATGTGGTGATATTTTTTGGAAGCACAGGAGGCATGATAGGAGTGGCTTCTCATGCTGGCAGAGGCTGGACCCTATCATCCATTATCCTGTTCTTGATTATGGCATCTCTGGCATTCATACAGCGGGCCATCACCGGTCTTTAAGTCAAAAAGGAAAGGAGGCACCATGAATAAAGACGAACCTGTCCTGCGGTCCATGCCCATGCCCAAGGATACCAACCGCTACGGCACTGTCTTCGGCGGCGTGATTCTTTCCCAAATCGATATAGCCGGCGCCCTGGAAGCGCGCAAAACCGCTGCCCTCAACTTCGTTACTGTAGCCATGGACAAGGTGGTGTTTTACAATCCTGTCTATGTGGGCGATGTGGTCTCCTTCTATTCCCAAACCCTCTCCATCGGAAATACCTCCATCAAAGTAAAAGTGGAGGTCAAGGCTGACCGCTTTGACGGTTCCGCTAAAAACGTACCGGTCACAGAAGCTGAACTCACTTATGTTGCCTTAGACGATGAAAAAAACCCGGTCTCCATTCCCAAAAAGTAAAATATCCCGTTTGATTTTTTTAATTTTTTAGCCTCTCTTTATTAATTTATTTAATATTGGTACCCCTTATATATTAATTTATTTAATATTTTAGCTTGACAAACTTAATTTTTTTAATTATCATGTCAGTGAAAATGAAATAAGGAGATCAAAAAAATGACTCAAGACTGGTTTGAACTGATCAAATTCACCCATAACGAGGATTTCGTCATAGAGAGAGTCAGACTTAAACAAAAAGACATCACAGTGGAAGGCAGATTCGAACTGCCGCCTCTCTCCAAACTCAGCAATGACGACCAGATCTTCATCATTGCCTTTTTAAAGACCCATGGAAATATCCGTGATATGGAGAAGCTGTTCGGCATCAGTTATCCTTCTGTGAAAAACAGGCTCAACAAGATCTCCCAACAACTGCAGTTTGTGGAAGTGAATCCACCTTCAGAGAGAAACGAGATCCTTGACCAGCTCTCTTCGGGCGATATCACAGTGGAAGAAGCCCTGGAAAAATTGGGAGGCGACAAATGATACCTGTATGGATGAAAATCAAAGTGGTTTCAGAAGAGGGGAAGAAGATCACAATCCCGCTGCCTCTCTTTCTGGTTTGGATCCTTGTGTTCGCTCTGCTCATTGCCGTATTCCCTCTTGTGCTTTTAGCCGGGATCCTGGCCTATCCGTTCGGCCGCAGCAAGAAAATATTCTGTGTGTATTTCATGATATATGCCTTGATCTTCTCACTCTCCGGGCTGAGAGTGGATGTGGATTCCCGGGAAAAAGACAAGACCGTATATATCAACATCATATAAGAGCATATAACTAAAGGAGAATCATTATGAACGAAGAAAGAAAAAAAATCTTAGAGATGCTTTCAGAAGGGAAAATAACTGTGGAGGAGGCTGAAAAACTCATGGAGGCCCTGTCCAAGGATCAGCAAGAATCAACAGAAATCAAGGATGCTTCAGGGACCAAGGTTTTCAAATACCTCAGAGTGTTGGTCGAACCCAAAGATAAAGAAGGGGACCGAGTCAACATCCGGGTCCCGCTCAACCTCATCAGGGCCGGCATGAAATGGGCTTCCTTCATACCCAAGGAAGCACAGGAGAAAGTGGATAAAGTGCTGAGCGAAAAAGGGCTTGACCTGAACTTCAAAAACATGTCTAAAGCGGATGTGGAAGAGCTGATAAGAACCTTAGACGACCTGGAAATCGATATCGAAGGAAAAGAAAAAGTCAAAGTCTACTGCGAATAGAGAAAGACGGTATGAAATTGGGGACAGTCTCATTATTTGCCTCATCTTCCCTGAGGAAATGATTTCTGTCCCCGTTCTCTTTTTGCAAAAAGCAATATCCATTGATTTGAGAGTCCTCAAGGATTACTATGAAGGCACCTATCTCTATTGGAATGGAGGGAAATCGTGGAATTAAAAGGAAAGAATGCCCTGATAACCGGAGGAGGCCGCGGTATAGGCCGAGCTGTAAGCTTAGCCCTGGCTGAGAAAGGCGCAAACGTGGCTGTGCATTTTCATAAGAATGCTGAGGCGGCGGATCTGACCATAAAAAAAATTATGAATAAAGGGTTGAAGGCTGGAAAGTTACAGGCCGATGTGAGAGATTTTTCTCAAGTGCTATCCATGATGAAAACAGTGAAGAAAAGGATGGGCAGGGCTCATATCTTGGTGAACAATGCCGGGCTCTCCGGAGCCCATACGTCTCTGTTGGCGATCGAGGAAGCAGAGTGGCGTGAAGTATTGGATGTCAATCTTACCGGAGCTTTCAACTGCTGCCGGGCGGCTTTTTTGGAGTTCCGTAAGGACCTGAAAAAAATCGTGAACATCTCATCCATTGCCGGAAAAATGGGAGGGACGATCGGCTGTCATTATGCGGCCTCCAAAGCAGGAGTCATAGGCATGACTTTTGCTCTCGCGCAGGAGCTGGCACCAGATGTGTGGGTGAATGCCGTGGCACCGGGGCCAGTGGACACAGGCTTCCTATCTCCGGAAAAGAAGGAAATATTGTCCCGGGCGACACCTTTCGGCAGGATCGCAAGGCCGGAAGAGATCGCTCACACCGTTATCTATCTTCTTGAGAACGATTATGTCTCCGGCGAAGTCGTCGATGTCAACGCCGGCCGCCACATGGATTAGTTGGATTAGGGGACGGGCCCTATGTGGATTAGGGGACGGGCCCGGCTATTTCTTTTATTCTCATATATTTACGACACTTTTCCACATTCCCCCTCCCTGAACACATTAACTTTTTGATGCCAAAAATTGAATCTTGCCCTCTTCAATTTGATAATTATTCTGGTTCGCCCCTGTGACCTTAATATCCCTATTACGAGCCTTTATGCCTAAGTCCTGTATGAATCTTTCTGTAAACCTCTTACTTCCCACTGCAACAGCATCTGTCCATCTACTTTCTCGTTCCAATCTTTCCTGCATGATCTTTCCCTCTATGACTGCCCTATAAAATCGCCCCAGATTCCTCGGGTCCTTTATACAAAAATATTTACATAAAAGATCCTTATCAATCAGAGGGCTCCTCTTTTTAAACCCCAAAATTTCCTGATACCCACAGAATTCCCATTCCGCAGGGTGATTCACAACCCCAGCCCGAACCATATTTAAATCAATATAAACCGCACATTCGAGAAGATACTTATCCGTTTCCACCGCAGTTGCATGATACCTGTCTTCCCAGTATGCCCCTCTGCGATTCTTCCTTCTGTTGTATTCCCATGCTGATCGACCAGCCACAAAATGGAGGGCCTCTGCGATCGACCTATCATATCGTTTATCCACAACCAGCAAATGAATGTGATTAGAAGTAACCGCATAATTGAGGATGGAAAGGTCAAATCTCTCTTTTGCATGAAAAAGTAATTCCAGCCATCGCTTTTTATCACATTTAAACTTCAGTAGAAAATCCCTATTGTGGCATCGCTGAGTGATATGCCAAGCATATCCCGGCATAAAAAAACGTTTTGATCGCGGCATGAGAACCTCCTTCTTTGTTTGCTAACCTAATTTTCCCCTTTAAATCATCCATCCTCTGTTAAACAGAACGATATAAACAATTCGTACAATAGAGAAGACGTTTTATACCTAAAAAATATCTCATATCAGGGGACAGCAAGGGTAAATATTGTGGAAATCTCTATTTATGTTATTGCAAATAATGAAAATAGCCGGGCCCGTCCCCTTTTAGCCTTTTAGTAGCCGGGCCCGTCCCCTTTTAGCCTTTTAGCAGCGCTGATTACCGCCGGGACAGCCTCTTTCCCTCTCTAACACACCTCCTTGAGGAAAGCTCCTTTAAAAACGATAGCTTCTCACTCATACCGCAGCGAATCCACAGGATCGGCAGCAGCGGCTTTGATGGTCTGAAAACTTAAGGTGAAAAGGGCGATCAACAAAGCCGCAAATCCGGCAGCAGCGAACATCCACAACCCCATATCGATCCGGAAAGCAAAGTTTTCTAACCACTTGTTCACAGCAAAATAAGCAGCAGGCCAGGCTATGATATTAGAGATCACGATCCATTTAAGGAACTCTTTAGAAAGCAGGCTCAGAATATTGGGAACAGATGCACCCAAGACCTTGCGGACTCCGATTTCCTTGGTGCGCTGTTTGACCGTAAAACAGACCAGCCCAAAGAGGCCTAGACAAGACAAGAAAATGGCCAAGCTGGCAAAAACCGTCAGCATTTTGCCGGTTATCTCCTCTGACTGATAAAAACGGTCAAACCTCTCATCAAGGAACGAAAAACTGAAGATAGGGCCCAGATGGAGTTCCTTCCATTTTCCTTCAATAAAGGAAAGTGTTTCACCTAAATTTTCTGTTTTTATTGTGAGGCTGAGAGAGTAAAACCTATGCGGCTCATTAAGCATCACCAGCGGTTCGATGGCGCGCTGCAGTCCCGTGTAATGAAAATCTTTGACAACCCCGATGATGGTTCTTCTGTTCTCAGGTTCTCTGGGACCCCGCTCAAGGACTTTCCCAACAGCTTCCTCAGGGGAAATCCAGCCAAAGTGCCGCACCGCAGCCTCATTGATGATGCAGGAGCGTCCCGCATCAGTGCTCATATCGTCGCTAAAGGACCTTCCGGCAGCCATTTGTATTTTATATTCCGGAATAAAATCATGGTCAAAATTCATATCATTCATAGGCCAGTTCTCATCTTCTCTTCCCACGACCCGCGTTGTTCTGTTGCTGTATCCTTCTCCGGGAGGAGCCGAACAAGCTGTTGCCCCTATAATGTTATGATGTTTTAAAAATTCATTTTTTACGGCTTCATGATTGTTGTTAAAACGCGCACGGAAAACAAGCTTTTGTTCTTTATCAAAGCCCAGATACCGGTTCTTCATAAAATCGATTTGAGTGTACACGGCTACCGTTCCAATGATCAAAATAATGGAGACTGTAAACTGGCAGACAATAAAAGCTTTCCGCAGAATGGACTTTCTTTTCCCTGTGAACAGCCGGTTTTTTAGAGTCAAAGCCGGCTCAAATCTTGATAGGAAAAGGGCCGGGTAGGTGCCGGATGCCATGCCCACAAAGACTATAAGCAAGACAAGAAAAATGATATTGTCCAAAGAAAGCAAATCCACAGCGTTTAATTCCCCACCTGTCAGGCTGTTAAAGAACGGCAGTGCCAGGATAACCAGCAGGAAGGAAAGAAAAAAAGCAAAAACAGATACCATAAGAGATTCTCCGATGAACTGCCTGACAAGCTGCCTTTTATGAGCGCCCACTGTCTTTCTCAGTCCCACTTCTTTGGCCCGATTCGAGGCTCCCGCAGTAGAGAGGCTGATAAAGTTTATACAGGCCAATATCAATATCAGAGATCCTACGGTTAATAAAATATAGAGAAACTGTACGTTAACCGACTGCAAATGGATAGAGACCAGCGGCCGCAAAAAAGAGATGTAGGTCCAGCCTTTCTCTTTAAAGTACTCACCAGCATATTCATGCCCTATAAACTTGATCTTCTCCGCAAAATCTTCTGCCGTAACATCGGGTTTGAGCTTGATATATCCAAAGGCACTTACATTGGCCCAATTGGTCATCCCTTCCGGAGGTGTTCTGTAATTTATCATGGAAGTAATAAAACTGTACGGAAGGTGTGTGTTGGACGGAGGATTTTTTACAATACCTGTTATCTCAAAGTCATTCCCATTGACATTCAGCGACTGACCGATGGGATTATCATGCCCGAAGTATTTGGCTGCCATATCCTGGGATATCATCATCGAATGCAAACGGCTGAAGGCTGTCTCAGTATTCCCTTGAAGTAACGGAATATCAAAAATATCGAATATTTCTTTTTCAGCATAAATAAAATCCGATTCATAAAATTGGCTTTGACTATGATCGATAAGCACGCGGCTGCTTTGAATGCGTACAGCTGATGCCACTTCCGGATACTTTTCTCTCAAAACAGCAATGAGCGGATCACTTGAGGATTCGAAGCTCACTTCCTGTGATCCAAAATCCACTCTTGTCCCTATGCGAAAAATACGTTCAGCACTGTCGTGATACCTGTCATAGCTGAATTCATGGCTTACATACATATAGATCAAAATGAAGCAGGCCATCCCGACTCCCAGGCCTGAAACAGTGATGAGCGAGAAGCCTTTCTGTTTTTTGATGGTTCTTAGTGCGATCTTAAGATAGTTTTTAAACATTGTTCCCCCCATGGCTAATGAATCCTTTATATATCCTGGAATTGAGCGGCCCAGATAGCTCCAGAATCGAAGCCCGGCTCGAAGCTTCCCCTTCTCCTCGGCAATGGAGCTGTATATCTCCATAAAATCACCGAGCTTTGCCTCTTCCTCATCTTTGAAGATCCTTTGGATCAGCCACACACAGAACCGCGACGGCCGGGGCTCTTTTGTCTTATGTGTCATAGCCTTTTTCCAGACTGGAGATCGTGATGTTCGTCCATATCGATTGTTCCCGGGCTTTGGTCTGTATCAGAGCGTTGAGACCGGCTTGGGTGAGCTTGTAAAGTCTTTTGCTCCGGCCGCCTCGTTTGTTGGTGGATTTTCCGAGATAAGAACGCACATATCCCTTCTTTTCCAGCCGTTCTAAAGGAACATAGACCCCGCCCAAGACCCATTTCTTTTCAGAAGTTTTGGTCAGCATCTCGGCAATGGTGACACCGTACGCATTATCCTTAAGCCGCCAGACTGCCAGCAGCATTATCTCATCGGTCCGTGAAAGTATTCTCATGATCCAGCTCCTTTTATTTGTCTAACATTATTAAGACATATTATATAATATATACGCCTCCCCTATCAAAAAGGTTGGCATAATTTTTTTTATATTTTATAGGGGACGGGCCCGGCTATCTCTTTTATTTTTTTAAGGTTACAGCAGTTTTCCACAAAACCCGCCCCTGGAGCTATGAACTTTTTAGGCCCAAAAAGAGAAACTTGCCCTCGCTTCCCTTTGCTAACTCTTCTGATTTTGCTTTACAATCCTGATAAATTCCCAGAAAATATCCAGAATAGGTCGAATGGTATGCGTATAAATCGTCTCATCTGGCATGTTTTTATCTTCTTGCTGCTTAATCAAATTCCGGTCCAACCATGTACGGTCATAGCCGTCCAAGGCCCCACCGGCCTGCTCGTGGGCAACAATGAGGATGCCTCACCCGACTATCCGGCCAAAGTCTGGTTTCTTCAGCCTGAAGTGGGTCCATACGGATATCTCATTTTCGGATTCGCTGACGGCTTTGCTCAGGGCGGCCTAAACGACCAGGGTCTCGTCGTAGGCTGGACAGCCGGCTATGAGACAGATTGGTCGTCCATGCCAGATAAACCTAACTATCCCGACAACTTGACAGAGAAGATGCTGGCTGAATGCGCGTCGGTAGATGAGGCGCTCGTCATCTTCCGTCACTATAACGTAGACGGCCTGCAATATGCCCGCTGCATGCTGGCC